>CAIOYU010000263.1 GCA_903862565.1 uncultured Actinomycetes bacterium
CACCAGGGGTTCGGCGTGCCCCCCTGCCGCCGCGGCGTTCCAGGTCGGCCGGCGCCCCTTGGTGGTGTTGCCGTAGAGGGTGAACTGACTCACGACCAGTACGGGCGCTCCGGTATCGGCAGCAGACTGCTCATCGTCGAGGATCCGTAGTGCCGAAAGCTTCGCGGCCATCCGCGCCGCGGTAGCAGCGTTGTCGGTATGGGTCACGCCGACGAGTGCGAGCAGTCCCTGACCCTCGGGCCGGATCGCGCCTACCAGTTCTCCGTTCACCGACACCGAGGCCGAGGTGACGCGTTGCACCAGGACTCGCATAGTCAACGATGATGCCACCCACGGTCAATATTGGCGTATTTGAATCACTGCATTATCAAATTCAGGCCAGGTTCGCGTTTATTCGGGCAGCGAATAGGCGGCCCCTTCCCGTGTCGGACAGTCCGCGCGATTCGAAAATGATTGAGAATCGCTAACGATTCACTTGCGCAAATAGATCCAGCGGAAAATAACTCCGCATCCCCGGCATTGACAGCCGCTTTACTGGCTTTGACATGGGTTTTCATGCTCTGATTTCAGCCATTTCGGTGGCGAATTCTGGAGTGTGCCATGGCACACTATTGTATGAAACGTGACCGACACCACAGGCAATTGAGAGACTCGATGTCCGGGCCGATCAATTCATTCTGTTAGCGTTTATCCAATGTTTGCTCTCGCGGCTTTGCTGTCGCTAATCACTCAAGTATCCGGTACGCCCTACATTCCCGGCGGCGATACCCCGGCCGGAACGGACTGCTCGGGATTGGCCTCGTGGGTCGCCAACGTGGCCTCGGGGCGACCTGCCTTCGGTAGTCGGTTCAACACCGGGAATATGGAGTCCGCTCTCCTGGCCCGCGGATTCCACTACGGCTCGGCGCCCGGTTCGGTCGTGATCGGATGGAACGGCGGCCACGCCGCGGTGACGCTGCCCGACGGCACGCCGGTGTCCAGCGGCGAGAGCGGAACCGGCGTGCGGGTCGGCGGCGGCGGTGCCTACCAGCCGCAGTTCACCCGGCACATGTACCTGCCGGTGCAGGCCGAGGAGATGCACAGCCCCGAACCTGTCGTGGAACCGATGGCTGAACCCGTCGTCGAACCGGCGCCCGAAGCCATCGTCGAGCCGGCGCCCGAGGCCATCGCCGAGCCGGCGCCCGAAGCCATCGTCGACCCCGCGGCCGAAGCCATCGCCGACCCGGTAGCCGTGCCCCTGCTCGATCCGGCGCCCGAGCCCATCGTCGAACCGGTCGCCGATCCCCTCGCCGACCCCGCGGCTGAACCGATCGTCGAACCCATCGTCGAACCGGTGGCCGACCCCGCGGCCGAACCCCTCGTCGACCCGGCGGCCGAACCGGTCGCCGAACCGGTGACTGATGAGGTCACGGATTAATGGTGTTCTCGCCGACCTGACGGCCCCAGACGTACTCGCTGAGGAACGGCTGACCGAGTTCAAAGTGGTTGTACGGCGCCAGCGAAGCACCGGTGTCGACGACCAGATACGG
>CAIOYU010000264.1 GCA_903862565.1 uncultured Actinomycetes bacterium
CTTGGCGGCCCCGCTGCCGCGAAGACCGTCGACCCCGCCGATCCGGCACAGCGACAGCGCCTGATCGGTCCGGCCGCCGCCCCAGTTGATCTGAACGTCGTAACCCTCGGACTCCAGCGCCAGAATCCCGTCGGCGGCGTTGGCCAGTTCGCACCAGCTGATGTACTTCAAGGCCTGAGCCCGCCGGGAGGGTCAGTCCGCGCGGGCGTCCGAGGACGGGCCGTTGGGATCGGTGGAGATGTCCGGGGAAAGCTCGTCGGCGATGAACTGCGGGTCGGCCGGCGGGCCGTCGGTTGGGCAGCGGCCGGCGCGCTCATCCCACCAGTCGCGGGCAACGAGCACGATGCCCAGCGCAGCCAGTCCGATCCCCAGGACGGCGAAGGTGGTGCCACCGCCCAGGAGCGCGACGACGAGGGCGAACAGGGCCGCCATCGCCAGCGCCGCCACCACTCGCACGCCTGACAGTCTGCTACGCGCGGTCGCCGGCCTGCGGGATTGCCCGGCCGGTGTCACGCCGCCGTGTCGGGACGCCGCCGTAGTGGGAGGTGGACGACGGCGGTCGCCGGCGTGGGCAGCGGATCGCAGCGTGACAGCAACTCGGCGCTTTCGGCCAGCTCGCGGGGGTTGACGGCACCGTCGGCGATACGCCGCAGAACCGTGTGGGCGTGGGCCAGTTGGTGCCGCTTGCGGTATTGCCCGCCCGGCAGCTTGATCCCGGCCCAGACCCCGTATTCCTCGCCGGACTCGACGGCTTGCCGGGCACAGTCCCGCTGCTGGGCCAGCGGGCAGTGCCGCAGGCAGATCGCACGCGCCCTGGTCGCGGACTGCTCGTAGGCCCTGGCCTTGGCCGCACCGTCGCTGGTGTCGTCGTCGGCGTAGCCGAACCACAGGTCGGGCTCGGCGGAGCAGGGGCGGTAGTGCATGGCGTCTCCTGTTCGAGTAGGAATCCAGATACAAAAGCGTATAAGCGCAGCCGCCAGTCCCCAGACACCAATTTCGCGGAAACGTAGATGAATGCCGTGCTGTGTACGATCCGGGTATGTCGGGAGAGCGACGGTGAGCAGGGAAGCGGCCGGAGCCGCCATTCGATCGCTCCGGGAGTCGCGGGACTGGTCGCTGGCGGATCTCGCCGCCGCCACCGGCGTCAGCATCATGGGGCTGAGCTACCTGGAACGGGGCACCCGCAAACCGCAGAAAACCACCGTTCACAAGGTCGAAAACGGTCTCGGCCTGCCGCCCGGCACCTATTCCAGGCTGGTGGCGGTCGACGATCCGACGGGTGAACTGGCCGCTCTGCTGGACGCCGCCCCGCCCTCCGCGGCCGCCAGTCCCGATGACTCGGCGGCGATCGGCCGGCCAGCGGACACCGACGTCCTCGAGGCACACGCGGAGGCGCACGTCGAAGCACTCCACTCGTTGATGGCCCGGCTGCCAGCGGAGACATCAAACGAATACGAGTCGTATATTCAATCTGTGATCGCACAGTGTGTGAAGGCGGAAGTGCTGGCGGCCAGCTCGTGGCGCGTGGCCGTCGCCGCCGACGAGAAGTCCGCCAGCCGGTTGATGGCCCACCTGAAGGCCCTCGACGACATCCGTACCGGGTTGCTGGCCCGTCTGCCGGGCAGCATCGGCGCCCGCCTCGACCGCGCTTGCGTCCGGTCCGGTCTGCCGGAGGCGGTGATCGCGGCACTGCTCGGCGTCGGCGTCGAGGAGATGTGGGACATGCGAAACCGTGGGGTCATTCCGCCCGGAGCGCTGCCCCGGGTGCGCGCCTTCCTCGCCGGCGAACTGTGAGCGACCTCGACATCCTCGCCCGCGCGCACGCTTTGTTCGAGGGGCATCCCCACGACTGGCGGCTCAGCGGTCCGAGGGAATCGCCGAGCGTCCCGACGGCGGCAGGCAGGTATGCGACGGCCTACCGGGAGGCGGTCGCCGCGAGCCGGGCAGCCCTCGACCATGCCCGGGAGACGGACGGACAACTGGCCGCGATCCTGGCCGCCGCCATCGGCGATCACCGCCAGGCCCGTCACGACACCGCAGTGGTGCTCGCGGCGGCGCGGTCCGACCCCGGGCTCGCCGCCGCAGACAGCCCGATCGCCGCCCGAGAAGCACTGCGCCGCAGTCTTCGTCGTCTGCGCACCCAGCGGGCGCACCTGCGGGCCGCCCAGCGGCGGGCGCGGCGTCGCCGGGCTGCCCTGCGGGCGTTGCACTATCGCTCCGGCCCGGGCAGGACCGGAGATCCCGACTCCGGGGCGCAGCGCGCCGTGCGGGCTGCCTTGACCAAGCTCGGCTGCCCGTACGTCTGGGGTGCCACGGGACCGGACCGGTTCGACTGCTCGGGCCTGGTCCAGTGGGCTTACGGGCAAGCCGGGATTCGGCTTCCCCGCACCACCTACGACCAGATCAGTCAGGGGATCGCCGTGCCGCGTGACCAGATCCGGCCAGGTGATCTGGTGTTCCCGCACTCCGGCCATGTGCAGATGGCGATCGGGAACAACCTGGTCGTCGAGGCACCGACCCCGGGTGCCAACGTCAAGATCAGTCCGCTGGGCCCCAGCATCGCGATCCGCCGGCCGGGGTGGTGACCGTGACCGACCATCTCCGGGCGGTTCCGGCGGAACTGCGCCAAACAGCCTGGGCGCATGGCGAATTCGCCGACCAGCTCGCCCCCGACGGCCACGCCGAGGCGCTGGAGGCGCTGGCGTCGCTGGGGCCGGTGTTCGCTGAGGTGCGTGAGGCCGGCCAGGCGTTACTCGACCAGCGCCGGGCGTTATACGAGCAGCAGGCCGCGGTTCATGCGGGGCTGGCCGACACCCTCACCCACGCCGCCGGAACCTGGGAGGACCACGACGACGACGCCGCCACCCGCCTTGGGCCGTGGAAATGACCGATCCCGCAGTGCAGTTCGACGTGATCCACCCGAGCGGACATCTAATGTTCCGATCCTGCCCCGGTGGCTACCTGCACAGCGTGCTGATCGGCGAAGCGGCGCTGGACACCGACGCGAAGACCCTGGCCCGGGCGATCCTGCTGGCCGCTGACGTCTCATTTCTCACCGCTGAGCAACGGATTCGGGCGGATCCGTACGAGCCGTCATCGGAAATCCTCGTGACCGCCCAGGCTGCGCTCGCGACCCATCGGTTGCGGGCCTAGGCGGATCAGTGCTGCGGCACCTCTGCGTTGATCCGGTCCAGCAGTGCGGTGTAGCGGCCGGCCTCCGGGTGGCGACCCGGCTTGCCGCTGCTGATCACCGCCGCGGACAGGCGGCGCTGCGGATCGGCCCAGATGGCGATGTTGGTCAGCCCCGTGTGCCCGAAGGCCCTTGGTGCATCGCGCCCGAACGGTCCGAAACGCTGGGAGCCCAACATGAATCCGGTGCCCCAGCGCATCGGCATCAGTCCGGTCGCGACGTCGGGCCGTAGGCGTCGACACTCCCGCGTCGATGCCGCGAGCGTCTCGGGTCGCAGCACCCGAACCCCGTCGAGTTCCCCGCCGCGGCGCAGCAGTTCGGCGAAGCGGGACAGTTCGTCGGCCGTGGAGACCGTGTTCGACGAGGGGACCACACTGGTGAGGAACAACTGGCTGTTGGAGAACGGGATGATCTGCTGCATCGACCCGCCCAGTGCCGCCTTGAGGGCCGCGGCCAGCGGGGCCGGCAGCGGCTTGCCGGTGACGTGGCTTGGTGCCACCAGCGGCACATCGGCCTCGGCCACACCATAATTCGTCCACCGGAAGCCCAGCGGGTCGAGGATCTCGGTGGCCAGGATCTCCCGGATGCCGCGGCCTGTCGCGGCGGCGACGATCTCCCGCATCAGCGGCCCCCAGGTCAGGCCGTGGTAGATGTGCATCAGACCTGGACGGTGGATCGGCTTGAGGCTGGCCAGTTGTTCGCGGGCGTAGTCTCTGTCGTTCATCCGCCGCAGGTCAGGCCGAGGGCCGCTGGCGAACGGCACCCCGGCGCTGTGCGTCATCACGTGCCGAATCGTGGTGCGGTCCTTGCCGTGACTGGTGTACCCGGGCAGGTAGTCGCAGACCCTGTCGTCGAGCGAGAACTCCCCGCGTTCGACGAGCATGTGCACCACCGTGGTGGTGATCGCCTTGGCTGCCGAATACACGCAGAACGGTGTCTGCGTCGTCACCGGAACCTGTTCGCCGTCCGGCGGGTCCGTGGGGCCGTTACCGCGGGCGTGCCCGATGGCGCGATTGAGCACCACCCGTCCGTCGTAGCGCAGGCACAGTTGGATGGCCGGATGCATCCCGGCCTGATACCAGTGCCGGGTGGCATTCCAGATCCGCTCCAGCGATGCGGGATCGAGCCCGCCCGGGTCTTCGTCGCCGACTGTGGTGACGGCGTCGAGGTCGCTGGGAACCCGGATCCGGCCTTCGGAGGCGCCGCGGCGCCGCCCTGCGGCTTCGCTCACGACGTGCGGTGCAGTGTCGCCGCCAGGTGGTGCTGCAGGGACTGGCCGACGGCACCCATGAGCAGGGTGTAGGTCAGCTCATCACCGTTGAGGTGGAAGGAACGAGCCAGGGCCACAACTTCTTTGGCCGTCGATGTACAGCCGACGTGGGTCGAGTGGACCTCGATGACCAGGTTCTGGCCGCTGCCGGTGACGGTGCCCTCGTCGATCTCGGTGATGCCACTGGGGTGGGCCAGCACCAGTTCGACCCGGCCTGGTGTCGGCATCCGCAGATAGCCGGTCTCGGCGTGCAGGGGAAGGCCGCCTCCGGTCATGGAATCGTCGGATCGGGTGCGCTGGGTGTAGGTGAGGAACGGCTTGCCGATGTGGCCGAAGGTGACCTCTTCGGTGTAGCCGAACGGCGCGATCGTGGGGTACTCGCCGGCGCCGCGACCCGACCAGGTGCCCAACAGGGCGGCCAGGCCCGCGATGCCGGGATGCAGATCGGCCACGACTAGGGCTTGGGCTTGGTGCCGATGGTGATGAGGTCCCAGACCGGGGTGGTCCACAGCGGCCGTTGGACCCGATGCTGGTCGGTCACGGTGAAACCGGCGTCGGTGAACAACTGGCGCATCTCGTCCGGCGGCGGGCTGTGAACCGGGTTGGCCAGGCTGGCCGTCAGGCGCAGTAGCGGTTGCGGCAGGGGGGGACTGACGGTGGCGACGGCCACCAACCCGCCCGGCGCGAGCACCCGGTAGAACTCCGCCATGGCGGCGGGTTGGTCGAAGAAGTGGAACGCCGTGGTGGTGACGACGGCGTCGAGGCTGTCGTCCTCGAACGGCAGATCCTCGGCCGGGCCCTTCCGCCATTCGACGTCCTCGGTGCGTGCCATGGCCTGCTCGAGCATTCCGTCGGACATGTCCACCCCGTACACCTCGTCGGGGTTCACCTCGGACTGGATGCGGGCGGCCAGAATTCCTGTGCCGCAACCGATGTCGGCGACCCGGCGAGCGCCGTGCGCGCGCAGGAGCAGGATCACCTCGTCCTGTGCGGGTTGGTAGACCCACCGCTGCAGAGCGGGAAGGTCATACAGCGGCGCGGCGAGGCTCCAGAACCGCGTCACTGCGTCGTTGAAACGTCGGCCCGGAGTGGTCACAGTTCGAGTATATGGACTTCGAGTATTTGGACGGGGTGCACGTCTGAGGTCCTACCGACCGACCGCCCGCAACTGCGGTGTCCGGTGCGGGAGGCGACTCAGGGCTGCGACTGCCGAGACGATGTTCGGCGCCGTCGTCAGCGTGCCGTCGGGGTCGCAGATCCTCAGGAGGCGTGCCACCTCCGGTCCAGGGACCAGAACCCAGTCGATCCCGGTGCGGTGGCATCTCTCGTCGACCCACTTGAGCACCGAGAATCCGGCGGTGCCGAAGAAGTCCAGGTGGGAGAAGTCCAGAACCATCTGGCAGCGGCCGGCGAGGTGCCGTTCGATGCCATCGTGCAGGGTGGCGGCGCTGGCGGCGTCGACATCACCCGACGCGGTGATCAGAATGGTGGAGTCGCTCAGCGCCCTGGCTCGCAAGAAACCGTGGTCGCCGCGCGCTGACATCAGGTGCGAAACGTCGACGGGCGCTCGCCCCGAGGCGGTGATTCTGGCGGTCAGCATGATGTTCTCCCTCGGTACTCAAACCGCAGAGTTCCGGGACCGGTGGTGATTGCTCACCCACCGGAATGGACCGGCCCTCGAACGGCTGTCCCCTCAACCTGACCAAAACGTACTACTGATTCCGTCGCTGGGCTAGCACGTTCAGCAAACCCACAATTTCACTGGTCAGTGGGTGTTACGACCACGCCTAAACCGGCCCGAATCCTGATAATTACTCAGAGAACAGGCTCGGGGCAACGGAATCCGTAGCACTGCCGGACTCTCCTCGCACATCCGCAGCGACATTGCTGGCCGCCGGTAACCGCCCCGAGTACGGTGCCGCCCAGTATCGTCGTGGCGAATCATGAGCAACTACTACTACTCACCGCCACCCCCCGGTGCGCCCGCGTGCTACCGGCACCCCGACCGTGCGACGCCGGTCGGGTGCACCCGGTGCGGGCGGCCGATCTGCCCGGAGTGCATGTACAGCGCCCCGGTGGGGCAGCAATGTCCGGACTGCATGCAGGCGGCTTACGCGTATGCGACTGCAACGGCGCCGCCCGCCGCGGCAGTGCGGGCAGGCGGAAAGCCGTTGGTCACCTACGGGTTGATCGCGGTCAACGTGGCGGTCTTCCTGCTGCAGATGGCGCGGCCCGAGTTGCGCGATCAGTTCGCCCTGTGGCCGCCGGGGGTGGCGCACGGCGAGTACTACCGGCTGGTGACCTCGGCTTTCATGCACTACGGGATCCTGCACCTGGCGTTCAACATGTGGGCGCTCTACGTGCTGGGACCTCCGCTGGAGGAGCATCTGGGCCGGGCCCGTTATGCCGCCCTATACGCACTGAGCGCGCTCGGCGGTTCGGTGATGGTGTACCTCTTCTCCGACGTCCACGCCGCGACCGCCGGCGCCTCCGGTGCGATCTATGGGCTTTTCGGGGCGACGTTCGTGGCGGCCAAGCGGTTGCATCTGGACGTGAAGTGGCTCGTGACGCTCATCGCGATCAACCTGGCGATGACCTTCAGCATCCCCGGCATCAGCTGGCAGGGCCACGTGGGCGGGTTGATCACCGGCGCCGTCGTCGCGGCGGCCTACGTATTCGCCCCCCGCGCGAATCGCACGCTGGTGCAGGTCGGGGCCACCGTCGGTCTGCTGATCCTGTTCGCCGCACTGGTTTACGGGCGTACCGCCACCCTGATGGGCTGACCGGCTACAGCCGCACCAGGCTGAACGGGTAGCTGACCGTGCTGCCCGGAGCGTCGTCGCACCCGGTGGCGGAGGTCGACACCAGCGTTCCGGTCAGCGTCGTCGCATCCCAGGTATAGACGTCGCGGGTGGGGATGACCGGCCCGTAGTAAACGTTGCCGCACCGTAGGCCGTCGGGTACGTCGACGGTCAGTGTGTAGGTGCCGCCGGACTGCTGGGCCTGGCCGTACCACTGGAACGCCTTGGCGATCGGGGTCGGGTTGGCGGAGACGTTCGCGCATTGCGCGACGCCGGCGGGGGGATCGCAGGAACTGATCGACCAGATCCAGGTGTGGAAGTCGTACCGGCCGTCGATGGTGGCGTTGTAATTGCCGATGGCCAACGCGGCGCTGGCGCTCGGGGCGGGCGACAGGCCAGACGCGGCCAGTGTGACGCCGATGAGTCCCGCCAACGCCCTTCGCATCTGTCCGAATGTATGCGGATCATCCGCCCTGCCAGAGCGGAATTACAGAGATACGATCCGGCGATGGCCGCTCCCCGTACTGCCCCCGCGTTGCGGGCCCCCATCGTCATCGGCGCGCTCGGGGTGGTGTTCGGCGATATCGGCACGAGTCCGATCTACACGCTGCAGACGTTGTTCAACCCCGGCGACCCGCATCCGGTGCCGATCACGCGGGCCAACGTCTACGGCGTCGTCTCACTGGTGTTCTGGTCGGTGATGATCATCGTGACGCTCACCTACGTCACGCTGGTCATGCGCGCCGACAACGAGGGCGAAGGCGGGGTGATGGCGTTGATCACCCTGGTGCGGCGGATCGGCCAGCAGTCGAACCCGCGACTGATCGCCGTCCTCTCGACGCTCGGAATCCTTGGTGCTGCTTTGTTTTTTGGCGACTCAATGATCACGCCGGCGATCTCGGTGCTGTCCGCGGTGGAGGGCTTGAAGACCGTCGACCCGAACCTCGGTGAGCTAGTAGTTCCCATCACAGCCGTCATCATCTCCGTTCTGTTCCTGGTGCAGCGGCACGGCACCGCGATGGTGGGCCGGTTCTTCGGGCCGGTGATGATCCTGTGGTTCGTCGCGATCGGTGTCCTCGGCGTCCGGGGAATCGTGGGCCACCCGCAGATCCTGCGTGCGCTGTCGCCGACGTATGCGCTGGAGTTCATGGTCGGTCACTTCCACATCGCGTTCTTCGCGTTGGCCGCCGTCGTCCTCGCGGTCACCGGCGCCGAGGCGCTCTATGCCGACATGGGCCACTTCGGCCGGACACCGATCACCGTCGCCTGGCTGGGCGTGGTGCTCCCGGCACTGGTGCTCAACTACTTCGGGCAGGGCGCACTGCTCATCGGCGACGAGAGCATGGTGAACGCACCGTTCTTCATGCTGGTGCCGGACTGGGCCCAGATCCCGATGATCGTGTTGTCCACCGCCGCAACGGTGATCGCCTCGCA
>CAIOYU010000265.1 GCA_903862565.1 uncultured Actinomycetes bacterium
CAGGCGGGCGTAGGCGTCGGCCAGCATGCGGCGGACGTGCGGAAATTCGGTGACCCGGTTGCCGTACAGAATCCGGTTGTGCGCATGGGTGACGGCTTCGTAGAACGAATGCTCGCAGATCCCGATGCTGGCCCAGCCGAGGTTGACCTTGCCGACGTTGACGGTGCCCAGCGCCGCATCGAAGGCCGCCTTGCCGACGTGCAGGATGTCCTGCGGCGCCACCGGGTAGTCGTGGAGATTGAACGCGGCGACGAACATCTGGCCTGCGACGACGTTCTTGAGCAGTTCGTAACCCTTGTGGCTCGGGTCGACCAGGAAGAACACATGCTCGCCCGGGTGCTCGGGGTCGTCGTCGGCGAACTTGCCGTAGACGCTCAGGCGTCCGGCGGCGTTGCCGTTGCCGATGTACCACTTGCCGCCACTGGCGCTGTAGCCGTCCTCGGTGCGGGTCAGGATCATGTCCGAGGAGTAGATGTCGGCGCCGTGCTCGCGCTCGGAGAGCCCGAACCCGAAGATGTTGCCTTCGTCGAGCAGGGTGGCGACCTGCTTGCGGGCCTGCTCGTTGGAGCTCAACCAGACCGGGCCGAGGCCCAGAACCGACACCTGCCAGGCGTACCAGTGAGCCAGGGAGTAGAAGCCGAGGATCTCGTTGAGTTCGTTGATCCGGGCCAGGTCCCAGCGTGCGTTGTCGTCACCGACCAACGCGCCGATCTCCGCGGGGGTGCCGAAGGTCGCAAAGATCTTGTGATCGGCGATCAGCTTCAGGAAGTCGGTGTACCACTCGCCGGAGTAGTACTCCTCCTTGTTCCTCGCCAGGCCCTTGGTCTCGAAGAAGTCGACCAGCGCCAGCAACTGCTCGCGGGTGGACTCGTCGAACGAGCTGGGGTCATAGGTCGCGGGGTTGAAGAGCAGGGACATCGATCCTCCGGAAATCGGCGGGTTAAGCCCGGTTACTGGGGTGAGATTTGCGTCCAGGGTACGTCCTGGCAGGGTTCGGACTGAAAACGCGCTCCGGTATCGGTATCGGAAGACCGGCGGTAACCGGGTTCTAGCCGATACAGGGTGCGGGGGGTCTTCCGGAAGCTTCCGTTTCACCAGGTTAAATGTCGACGCAACCGCCGTTCCGAACAGCTCAGGTGCGATAGCCTCCGCCGGTGCGGTCGAACGCCGGAAAGCTGAACAACTTCCTACCAACCCGAGGCGATATCTTCGGCGGGCTGTCCGCCGGCGTCGTCGCGCTACCGCTGTGCCTGGCGTTCGGCGTGGTGTCCGGCCTCGGGCCGGAGGCCGGCCTGTACGGCGCCATCGCCGGCGGCATCCTGGCGTCGGTCTTCGGCGGAGCGCCCACCCTGATCACCGGTCCGACCGCGCCGATGACGCTCGTGGCCGTCACCATCGTGGCGGACAGCCGCCTGCCGGACGGAAGCATCAATCTGGGCCAGGTGGTGCTGGTCTTCGCGCTCGCGGGGTTGCTCCAGATGCTGCTCGGCGTGCTGCGCCTCGGCGGTTACGTGCGCTACGTGCCGTACCCGGTGATCTCGGGGTTCATGACCGGTATCGGCGTGATCATCATCCTGCAGCAGCTGTTCCCGATGGCCGGGATGGAACCACCGTCCTCCAGCCCCTGGCACATCATCTCCAACCTGCACCTGCTGCCCGGCGGGGTGGTGTGGCCGGTCGCCCTGCTGGCCCTGGCGACCTTCGCGATCACCTACCTCCTGCCGAAGATCACCACCGCGGTGCCCTCGGCCCTGGTGGCTCTGCTGGTCGTCACCGCCGGTTCGATGCTCCTGGCGATCGACGCCCCCCGGATCGGTGAAATCCCCAAGGGCCTGCCGCAATTCGTCATCCCGAGCCTGGATCTGGCCAACCTCAGTTTCATCTTCTCCGCGGCGGTGCAACTGGCGGTGCTGGGGGCCATCGACACACTGCTGAGCGCGCTGATGGCCGACAGCCTCACCAGCACCAACCACGACAGCAACCGTGAACTCATCGGGCAGGGGATCGGCAACATCGCCGCCGCCGCCGTCGGCGGTTTGCCGGGTGCCGGCGCCAGTATCCGGTCGGTGGTCAACATCAAGGCCGGCGGCCGAACCCGCGCGTCGGGGGTGATCCACGGGCTGTTCCTGGTGGCTGTCCTGCTCGGGCTGTCCGGATTGGTCCGGCACATCCCGACGGCCGTCCTGGCCGGCATCCTGGTGGCCGCGGGCCTCGGCTGTATCGACTACCGCGGTGTCTCCCACCTGGCCCGGATCCCGCGATCCGACGCGGTGATCATGGTCGTGGTCTTCCTGCTGACGCTGTTCCTCGGGTTGATCGCGGCGGTCGCGGTCGGCCTGATCGCCGCCTCGCTGGTGTTCGTCAAGAAGGTCGCCGACATCAGCGAACGCGGAACGACGGTCTCTCCCTTGGCCGAGCAGGCCTGGGCCGACGAACTCGACATCCCGGCCGACTTCCGGGACCACATCCTGGTCAAGCACGTTCAGGGTCCGCTGTTCTTCGGTTTCGCCCGCGGCTTCGCCGACGTCGCCGCGCAGGTCGAAGGCAAGGTGCTGGTGTTGCGGATGGACAGGGTGTCCCTGATGGACCAGTCCGGTGCCTACGCGTTGCACGACGCGATCGTGGATCTCAGGGCCAAGGGGATTCGCTGCCTGATCGTCGGCCTGCCGGTCGCCCAGCGCGACATCCTGGAGTCCATCCGCGTGATCCCCGACGCGGTGCCGGCCGAGGACGTCTTCGACGACTTCGCCCATCTCAAGTCGGCACTGCCGGCGATCATCTCCGGCTGACTTCGGGACCGGCAGAGCCCACTGTCACCCACAAGAAACCCGCTACCGTTCATCCATGCCGGCCGAGCAATTCGACTTCGTCAACTCACACGGACAGCTGCTGCGGGCCCTGCTGGTCACTCCCGTCGGTGACCCCACGGCCTACGCCCTGTTCGCGCACTGTTTCACCTGCAGTGCCGAGAGCCGGGCTGCCAAACGGATCGCCGAAGCCCTTGCCGCCCAGGGGATCGCGGTCCTGCGCTTTGACTTCACCGGCCTGGGCGCCAGCGAAGGGGACTTCGCCAACACCGACTTCACCTCCAACGTCGAGGACCTGGTGGCCGCCGCGGACCATTTGCGCAACACCCGCCAGGCACCGACACTGCTGATCGGGCACAGCCTCGGCGGCGCCGCGGTCCTGGCGGCCGCCGCGCGGATTCCCGAAGCCGCGGCCGTGGCGACCATCGCCGCGCCGTCGGATCCGGGTCAGGTGACAAACCTGTTCGCCGATCGGATCGAGGACATCAGAACGCGAGGCCACGGTGAGGTGACCCTCGGCGGCCGGTCGTTCCGTATCCGCCGGGAATTCCTTGATGACGTCTCCGAGCAGAACCTGCTGGCGGCCGTCGCCGTGCTGCGCAAAGCCCTGTTGATCCTGCACTCGCCCACCGATCAGGTGGTCTCGATCGACAGCGCCACCCGACTCTTCATGGCGGCCCGACACCCGAAGAGTTTCGTCTCACTCGACGACGCCGATCATCTGCTGGGCCGACGCCGTGACGCGGTGTATGCCGCGGAGGTGATCGCGGCCTGGGCGCAGCGTTACCTGCCGACCAGCCAACGACTCCGCAGTCCCGGGGACGGCCCGACCGAGGTCATCGTCAGCGAGACCGGGGAGGGAAGGTTCCAGCAGTCGATCACCATGGGCCCGCACCATCTGAGGGCCGACGAACCCCTCGACCTCGGGGGCCTCGACAGCGGGCCCTCGCCCTACGACCTGCTGCTCGCCTCGCTGGGAGCCTGCACGGCGATGACCCTGCGCATGTATGCCGAGCGGAAGTCCCTTCCGCTGGAAGGCGTGTCGGTTCGCTTGCAGCACAGCAAGATCCACGCCGATGACTGCCAGACCTGCGAGACTGCCCAGGGCAGCGTGGACCGGATCGATCGGGTCCTCACCCTTGATGGTGACCTGGATGCGGACCAACGATCCCGGTTGCAGGAGATCGCCGACAAATGCCCGGTCCATCGCACCCTGTCCTCTGAGATCGAGATCCGGACCGCCCTCGCCGGGCCGTGAGTTGCGGTCCTAGACCAGCACCTGTCCGCCGTCGACCGCCAGGTCCCGGCCGGTGACGTAGGACGCCTGGTCGCTGCTGAGCCAGAGCACCGCGTTGGCGATCTCGTTCGGGTCGGCGACCCGGCCCAGTGGGATGCTGCCCTTGACCCGAGCCAACCGGTCGGCATCGGTCTCCCCGGGCCGCAATGACATTGACGTGGCCGTGACGCCCGGGCTGACGCTGTTGACCCGGATGCCGTGCTGCGCGACCTCCAAGGCGGCGGTCTGCGTGAGTACCTGAAGCCCGGCCTTGCTGGCCACGTACGGGCCGAAGTTGGCCCGGTTCATGTCCATCCCGAGCGTCGAGGCGGTGTTGACGATCGAACCCGGGCCGCCTTGGGCGATCATCTGGGCGAGGGTGTGCTTCATGCACAGGAATGCGGCGGTGAGGTTGACCGCGATGGTCTGGTCCCAGTCCGCGAGCGGGGTTTCGGCGATCGGGGCCGGCGGCCGGAACACCCCGGCCATGTTCACCATCGCATCCAGACGGCCCGAAATCGTTGCGGCCAGGGCGATCCCCGCCGCGACACCAGCCTCGTCGGTGCCGTCCATCGCGATGGGGGTCACCGAACCGCCGGCCGCGGCGATGCGGGCTGCGACCTCGGCCAGTGGACCGTCGACCCGCCGCGCAGCCGCCACGACGTGAGCCCCGGCAGCGGCGAACCGTTCGGCGACCACCGACCCGATACCACCGCCTGCCGCGATGACCAGAACCGTTGCGCCGCCGAAGTCGAACTCGTTCACCATCCCGACATACTGGCACGATCAAGCAAGGCGGGGGTCCGACGGCGTCGAGTCGGGCGGTCAGAATCCCGTGGCGAAACGTTCGAGGTGGATCTGATCGGCGGGCACACCGGCGGCGGTCAGTGCCGCCTGGGCGGCGTCCATCATCGGCGGCGGGCCACACAGGTAGACGTCGGGCATCTCTGCAGCGTCCGCAACGAGCGAGACGATCTCCGCTGCTGCCAGTTCGACGGGATTGCCGACCGGGCCACTCCACGCTGAATCCGGTTGCCACACCACGGTGTCGGCCCGGAAGTCGGGCAGCGCCTGTTCCAGTTCAGCGATCTCGTCCTGGGCGAAGACCTCTCCTTGCCGGGTGACGCCGAAGAACAACCGGGCCGGTTGCGCCTCGCCCCACTCGGCCATCTTGCGCAGCATGGACAGCAGGGGAGATAGCCCGGTGCCACCGGCGAGGAACCATCGCGGCCGAAGTCCGTTCTCCACCAACCCGAATTCACCATCGGCGCTCCACACCGTGAGCACGTCGCCTACCTGTGCGCGGCTGGACAGATACTCCGACATAGCCCCGCCGGGCAGAAGCCGGATGTAGAACTCCAGCCGCCCATCCCAGTTGGCCACATTGGCCGGTGAGTAGGCGCGCCGAACCTCATCGTTGTGGCCGGGGACCATGATCCTGACGAATTGCCCGGACTCGAAGTCCGCCGAGCCCGAGCCGTCCTCACCGGGCCGCAGCGCCAGCACCAGGTGCATTACGCCGTCGGCAACCCGGTCCACCACGGCGATCTCGGCTTCGTGCAGGTTCGGCGGGCCGACGACGATCTTGCTCTGGTCGTAGGGGAGTTCGACGCGACAGTCCTCATCAGGAACGCTGCGGCACAACAGGATGCCACCCTGATCCTCCGGAATCTCGAGGACATTCGGGTCGTGGTCACCCATCGTGACCCGGCCCCGCGTCAGCACCGCCGAGCACGCGCCGCAACCGCCGGTCTCGCACGACGACTTGAGCATCATCCCGGCGTGCTCGGCGGCGGAGAGCACCGTGGCACCGGGTTCGCAGTGCACCGTCGACTCCTGCCCGTCGGCGGTGACCAGGGTGACGTCGTAGCCCCTCATGCTCGTGACGTGGCCGGCTTCGGTCGACATCTGGACAGTGTCAGTCACTTACGCACCTGCCATGGCGGCGGCCAGGTCCTCGGCCGGATCGCCGATCGGCTTGAGGGCGAACTTGTCCACCAGGATGTCGACCACCGCGGGAGTGAGGAATGCAGGCAGAGTGGGCCCGAGGCGGATGTTGCGGATACCCAGCGACAGCAGGGTCAGCAGCACCGCCGCCGCCTTCTGCTCGAACCACGAGACGAACAGGCTCAGGGGCAGGTCATTGACCCCGCAGTCGAACGCGTTCGCCAGGGCCAGGGCGATCTGGATCGCCGAATAGCTGTCATTACACTGGCCCACGTCAAGCAGGCGGGGGATACCGCCGATGTCACCGAAGTCGTGGTCGTTGAACCGGTACTTGTTGCAGCCCAACGTCATCAGGATGGTGTCGCTCGGCGCGTGGTCGGCGACGTCGGTGTAGTAGTTGCGGCCCGGGGCGGCGCCGTCGCAGCCGCCGATGAGCAGGAAC
>CAIOYU010000266.1 GCA_903862565.1 uncultured Actinomycetes bacterium
CAGTGCCCGCAGATAGCGCATCATCGCGGTCTCGGTGCGGTAGGCGTGGAAGGCCGGATGGGTGAGGAATTCGGTTGTTCGAGGTTCGAGTTCGGGTCCGGTGTAGGCGCCGGCCGTCGCGGCTCCCCCGCCCGATGTCGCTGCCGTCGCGGCTCCCCCGCCCGATGTCGCTGCCGTCGCGGCTCCGAAAGCCTCGAGAACGAGCCCGACGTGCCAGCCGGTGGTCGCCTCGTCGCACGACACCGAAACGTGGTCGTCATCGACACGCCAGATGTTGATCCCCCGGGTCCGGGCCGCGTCCTGGATCTCGGCGGCACGGCCGGGTACGTGTGCCAGCACGGTGTCGAAGAAGGTGTCGTGCACCAGATCCACACCGGCGGCGGACAGTCCGGCAGCCAGGGCCCGGGCGTGGCCGTGCACACGCCGGGCGATGGCGGTGAGGCCGTCGGCGCCGTGGTAGCTGGCGTACATGGCGGCCATCACGGCCAGGAGCACCTGGGCGGTGCAGATGTTGGAGGTCGCCTTGTCGCGGCGGATGTGCTGTTCACGGGTCTGCAGTGACAGCCGGTAGGCGGGCGCGCCGTCGGCATCCTGCGAAACACCGACCAGACGGCCGGGCAGTTGCCGGGCATGGGTGGTGTGCGCCGCCAGGTAACCGGCGTGCGGGCCGCCGAATCCCATCGGCACGCCGAAGCGCTGGGCGCTGCCGAAGGCGACGTCCGCGCCGATCTCGCCGGGCGGGGCGACGAGCGTCATCGCAAGCAGGTCGGCTCCGATCGCCACCAGCGCTCCCCGCTCGTGGGCCTGCTCGACCAGCTTCGACCAATCGGTCACCCGCCCACTGGCGCCGGGCACCTGGGCGATCACACCGAAGAACTCGCCCTCGGGCAGGCCGTTTCGGAGATCGGCGGTCACGATCTCGATGCCCAACGGCTCGGCCCGGGTGGCCAGCACGGCCGCGGTCTGGGTGAACAGGTCGGAGTCGACAGCCAGGCGGGTGGCCGGTCCGCGCACCGCACGGTGCATCAGGGTCATCGCCTCGGCGGCCGCCGTGGCCTCGTCGAGCATTGAGGCGTTGGCGATGTCCAGACCGGTGAGGTCGGCGATCATGGTCTGGAAGTTCAGCAGCGCCTCCAACCGGCCCTGGCTGATCTCGGGCTGGTACGGGGTGTAGGCGGTATACCAGGCCGGGTTCTCCAGGATGTTGCGCAATAGCACCGGCGGAGTCAGCGTGTCGTAGTAGCCCTGCCCGATCATCGACACCGCGACGGTGTTGGCGTCGGCGAACTCGCGCAGTTCGGCCAGGGCCTGATGCTCGGTGGCCGGGGCGGGAAGCGTCTCCAGTCCCGGGGCCACGCCGGTGGTCAGCGAGTCGAGGATGCCGGCCGGCAACGCCTTGGCGGCAAGTTCGTCGAGGCTGGCGACGCCGATGACGGCGAGCATGTGGCCGAGGGCTTTGGCATCCGGTCCGATGTGGCGCGCGGCGAAACCCAGATCGGATTGAGAGTCAACGTGGTTGGACAATTCAGCACTCCTGACGCGGGCGGACGATTCTCAAAACGCCCTCTCCCTCTGTCGTCGGTGCCTGAGAGATTCGGCACCGCAGCGCCTTTCCCCATGGGCGGGCGGCCAGGGGCCACCACTTTCCAGAGGCATCGTGTCCGCAAACGGTCCGGGGGCCTGAGAGGTTGACGGAGAGGTATTGCTCCTTCGGCGCCCGCGACTGGCTGCCGCGGAACTCTCCCGTATGAGGTCGATACGGCTCCCATGCTAGTCGTCGGAGGGCGCCACCTCGAATCCAGAGGAATTTCCCAGGATTTTCCAACGAAAACCACACGCAATTTCCAACCGCGGTTTTACGATTTGTCAATCTGAGGCCACCCAACAGCGGGGGTCGGGATAACCGGAAGGGGAGTAGGGATATGGCTGCAGCAAAAACCTATGTTGGCCGGGTCGGCGGACTGGCGACGGCTCTGGGTATCGGCGTGGCGCTGATCAGCGGGACCGCGGTGGCCGGCGCCGATAGCGGCAGGGGTTCGTCGTCGCAGGCGTCGGACACCCAGTCCTCGTCCTCGGTGTCGGCTCCGCAGCGTGGTGCGGTAGCAGGCCCCGCCGCCAAGCCGGTCAGGTCAGGCAACGCTGCCCGCAGTGCCGCCGCGGTGTCCACGCTTCCCCGGGCTGCCGCCGTCGCGGCCGCGATCCCCGCACCGGATCCCAAGGCCACTGTCGCTACGCCCTACGGCCAGCTGGGCAAGTGGATGATCAACAAGAAGGGCCAGGTGGCCGACTGGGTCGGTATCCCCGGTGGCGGCAATCCCGCGTTGGGCACCAAGACCATTCAGGAGCCGATCAACACGATTTTCGTCGTCAAGGCCGACAACGCCAAGGCGGCGCAGAAGACTCTCGGCAAGGCGCTGAAGTCCTCCGGATTCGGCGCGTCGAACTTCAGCAGCATCGGCTACTCGGGCATCGTGAAGACCGAGACCTACAAGCAGTACCCGCGCGGTGGCATCTTCGGCAACAACACGGGCCTGTTCGGCTTGCTGTTCGGCGTCGGACCGGCCTACCGCGACGCTCCGTACAACCAGACCAACACCCACCTGCGCACCTTCGGTGGCGCCGCCGACGGCAACGGAAACTTCATCTTCACCGGCTCGGTGAGCACGGAGGCCTACGTCACGATCGATGGCAAGAAGACCCACGGCTACGAGTCCTTCGACGGCGCGCGCACGGCTCTGTTCGACGCCATGGTGAAGAATGGGGCGACGAATCTGGGCCTGGTCGACATGGCCAACCAGATCCCCGCGGACGACCCGACCTACACCACCGGCGACGCCGACGGCAAGGCACGGGTCATCGGTATCGGGATCGCGCCCTAGGCGTAGCCCGGATTCAGTACCAGCAGAAGGTGGTTTCGCCGGCCTCGTCGGCGAAACCACCTTTTTGCTGTGTGGGGCGTCAGAGCGCGGACAGAGGCAGCGCTGCGCGAATGTCGAACGGCACCGGTGTTACGGGTAACACCAACCGGTGCGACCGGAATCAGCCGATCTTGCGGTCGCGGCTCTTACGTCGGGAAGCCAGTTCGTCCTCGGGTGCGGGTATCGACTCGCCGCCGTCGGCACGCTCGCCGGGGAATTCGGCGATGGCGCCGGTGAGTTCGCGCATCGCTCCGCTCACGGCGATGCCGAAGACGCCCTGCCCGCCCTGGAGCAGATCGACCACCTCTTCGGCGGAGGTGCACTCATAGACCGTGGTGCCGTCGGAGAACAGCGTGATGTTGGCCAGGTCCTGCACGCCCCGCTGACGCAGGTGGTCGACTGCCACCCGGATGTTGTGCAGTGAGATGCCGGTGTCCAGCAGCCGCTTGACGATCTTGAGAACGAGGATGTCCTTGAACGAATACAG
>CAIOYU010000267.1 GCA_903862565.1 uncultured Actinomycetes bacterium
CGCCGTTGGGTACAGTCCCGGTGGTGTTGTAAGTGCTGAGGAAAAAGGCCCCGCCGTTGGTGGAGATGCTCAAACCGCCGTCGGTGGCGGCGTAGACGGTGGTGCCGACGGCGTACACCCTGAGCACGAAGTTGCCGCCCAGCCCGCTGTTGGCGTTGTTGCGGTTGGTGAAGGTCGTCCCGCCGTTGGTGGAGATGCTCAAACCCAGGTTGGTGGCGGCGTAGACGGTGTTTCCGTCGGCGTACACCCCGAGCACGATGTTGTTGCCCAACCCGTTGGCGGTGGTCTTGTTGGTGAAGGTCGTCCCGCCGTTGGTGGAGATGGACAAGCCGCCGTTGGTGGCGGCGTAGACGGTGCTTCCGCTTGCATACACCCCGCGCACAAAGTCGCTGCCCAGCCCGCTGTTGGCGTTGGTGCGGTTGGTGAAGGTCGTCCCGCCATTGGTGGAGATGGACAGGCCGTTTTGGGTGGCTGCGTAGACGGTGCTTCCGACGGCGTACACCCCGTTTATAAAGTCGCTGCCCAGCCCGCTGTTGGCGGTGGTGTAGTTGGTGAACGAGGTCCCGCCGTTGGTGGAGATGGACAAGCCGCCGGCGGTGGCGGCGTAGACGTTGCTCCCCTCGGCGTACACCCCGAACATGTTGTTGCTGCCTAGCCCGTTGGCGGTGGTGCGGTTGGTGAAGCGAATGGGTGCCGCGGCCGGTCCTGCCGGTCCGGTCGGTCCCGCCGGTCCTGCCGGTCCCGCCGGGCCGGTGGGCCCGCTCGGACCCGCCGGGCCGGTTGCTCCCGCGCCGCCACCCGCGCCGCCGCCGCCCCCTGCGCCACCGGCTCCGCCCAAACCGGCGGCAGGACCATTCCCAGCCGCACCGCCTGCACCGCCCGCGCCCCCGCTCCCGGTCAGGCTCAACAACCCCTTCGCGCCACCGGCACCACCGTTGCCGCCCACGACACCCACCGTGCCGGTGCCACCGACACCGCCAGACCCCCCGGAACCACTGAACAACCCTCCCGCACCGCCATTGCCACCCGTGCCGCCCGCGACGAGCGCGGCACCACCGTCACCGCCGGTACCGAACCACCCCGCCGACCCGCCATCACCGCCAGCGAAACCATCCCCGCCGTTGCCGATGATGCCGCCGTTGCCGCCATTGCATGGACCGCTCAGGCAGGCACCCTCGTATCGGGTGTAGGTGTAGCCGTCGCCGAGCAGGATGCCGCCGTTGGGATTGTCGGCGGTGCCCGATCCGATGAAGATGCGGATGAAGTCGGTGATCGGGTTGGCTGTCACTGCCGCAGTCGCTGAGGCCACGACAGCAGCGAACGGCACGCTCCCCGGTCTACCGTGATCACTGATGGCCGCCACCGTCGATGCGCTCCGGGGGACATCGCCGAGGTCGCGGCGGACCCGATTGGCCACCGCAGCTACCGCCGCCGACCGGGGGGAATCAGACACAACCGCCGATGCCCTCACCGACGACGGAGCCTGACGGGCCACCCGGCTGGCCGCTACACGCGAGGGCCCCCGCACTACACCACTGCCAGCGGTCGCCGAGGCACCCCGACCCACCGATCCAGGATCCGTCGCGTCCGCCGCCGGGCCCTCAGCATGGGCCACCCCCGCCCCACCGGCCATCGCCGCCCACACACCCACACCCAGAGCACCAGCACCCAACCAGGCATACGGAGTGCGGGGACGACGACCACGAATCGACCTGTAGTTAGCCATGGGAATTTGTATACAAGAAGGCGGGCGCTGTATTCACGATTTAGATCACCCCGACAGGTCTATTCATCGCCCCGACAGATTTCAGGGAGAGCGGACCATCCGGGCAAGGCCGCAGAAGCGTGGAAGGCTCTCGACGCATTCGAACGAACACTCAAGAAGCGCGAGGTCTGGGCCCGCGAAACGGTCCGGCGAGAAGCCGCCAGAATCCTTGAGCAAACCGACAAGAAGCCCTACCGCCACATCATCATCGACGAAGCGCAGGACCTCGCAGCTGACCATTGGAGACTGCTGCGGGCGGCTGTGCCTGAGGGTGACGACGACATCTTCATCGCCGGCGACACCCACCAGCGGATCTACGACAACCACGTGACTCTGGGCGAGGTAGGTCTTGATATCGAGGGGAGGTCCAGTCAGCTCAATCTCAACTATCGGACTACCGCCGAGATCCTGCGCTGGAGTCTCGGGCTGCTGCGCGGAGAACCCATCGACGACATGGACGGCGGCCTTGAGTCCATTGCCAGATGCCGATCAGCGGCGCGCGGGCCCGAGCCGCGCATGGAGGGCTTCGACACATCGGCCGACGAAGCGCGCTTCGTCGCCGAAGCCGTGAAGGACTGGATCGACCAGGGCATCAAACCAAGTGAGATCGGCATCGCCACTAGGACCAAATGGTTCGGCGGAATGATCCAGGATTTCCTGCAGAAGGCCGACATAACCACCGCTGGCCTGGGTGATCTGGCGACTACCGAGACGGGCGTCAGCGTGGGCACGATGCACAAGATGAAGGGCTTGGAGTTCAGGTGCGTCGTCGTGGCCGGCGTTGGCGCGAAGATGGTGCCTGAGCCCAATGCCGTCACCCCAGCCGGTGTCGACCAGCATGCCCACGACCAAGACATAGAGCGCGAGAAGTGCCTGCTGTTCGTCGCGGCGACACGGGCACGAGAAGAGTTGCTCGTCACCTGGCACGGCCAGCCGAGTGCATTCATCGCAGGCTTGGACGTAATCCGCAGCGACGGATGATCCCAGCCTTTGCTAGGCGCCGGTCGGCGCGCGGTGCGGTCCGGACCCGAGGGTGCGAACACGCGTTCGTCGTGTCCTAACTTTGTCCTATGACTCCCGACTACGGGCAAATATGTAATAGACCTAGCGACACACCAGAGCATCACTGACCAGCACGATTAGGCACTCCGTGGTCTGGGGGATACGGGCCAGCACACCGGTATTCACACTGGCAGTGTGGGGGTCAGGGGTTCGAATCCCCTTAGCTCCACCAGGAAATACGACGTTTTGGCGGCGGTTGAACGCCGGTTGGACGACAGAGGATCGTGGGTCCGGGCCCGTCGCGCCTGGTTAATGTGCCTCACCGGGGTAGCTTGGCCAGGAAGGAACTCTGACCGGGCTGCAGCCGACCACTAGGGCGCTGCGCGCGAGTTGAGGAGAGCGGTGACCGTAACCGTCGTCGGCGAGCCGGACGCGGCGCGCATCCGTCGCGTTGAGCTCGCCGTGTCGGGTATGACGTGCGGGGCCTGCGCTGCCCGGGTTCAGACCCGACTCAACAAAATCGACGGTGTCCGGGCGTCGGTGAACTACGCGACCAGGGTCGCCACCGTCGACGCCCCCGACACCATGGCCGACGAGGACCTCTGCGACGCGGTGCGCCGCGCCGGGTACGAAGCGCAGCCCCGTGCACACGCCGCCGGTGACGATCCCGACCCCGATGACGCCGCGGCCCGGTCGCTGATGCTGCGGTTGGCCGTCGCCGCGGTGCTCTTCGTCCCGCTCGCACATCTGTCGGTGATGTTCGCGGTGTTGCCCGGTACCCGGTTCACCGGCTGGCAGTGGGTTCTGACCGGGTTGGCGATCCCGATCGTCACCTGGGCGGCCTGGCCGTTCCACCGGGTGGCACTGCGCAATGCCCGCCACGGCAGGGCCTCGATGGAGACCTTGATCTCGGTCGGGGTCACCGCG
>CAIOYU010000268.1 GCA_903862565.1 uncultured Actinomycetes bacterium
CGCACAGCAACTTCTGGACACGCTTCCGGATGGCGGCGGCCGGGTGGAACTGACCGCCGAAGACGCCGAGGCCTGGATCGCGGCGATCAACGACTTCCGGCTCGCGCTGGGCACCATGCTCGGCATCGGCCCCGACGGCCCCGCACGGTTGCCGGCCGGCCATCCGATGGCCACCCATCTGGACGTCTACCAGTGGCTGACGGTGCTGCAGGAGTATCTGGTGTTGGGCCTCATGGGCAAGCCCATCCGGTGAGCGCCGGCCGGCGATGCGGGCCCCGGGGCCGCGAACCCAGACCAGTCAACACGACCATCGCGCGGGCGGCCACCGATCAGTGACCGCCTCAGAGCAGGCCTCCGAATGGGAAGCCCCGCGAATTCCGGTTCGCAGAGAGTTGTTGATATCGGTGGCAACCAGGGCCCGATCCATCGACGAACGTCGCGACGCGTTCCCGGTGGGACAACACGGGCAGACGCCGCAGGTCGAAGATCCGGACAGGCGCGCTCGGTGGTGCGCAACGGCAGCGCGCGGCGTCGACGCCGATTTTGTAGTGCGCCTCAATCACCTCGGTCTGTTCGATCCCGGTGACCTCGCGCGGGTGCTGACCGAGACCGGGTCTGGTCAGGTGGCGGCGGCCCCGCAGTGGCTGGAGATACTGGAGGCCGCGTCCCGCCGCCCGTCATCGGGAACCGACCGGGTGGTCGCGGGCCACGAACTCGACGCGGTGCTGGCGCCGCTACTGGAGGAAGCGCTCGACCGGCTGGCGGCGTCGAATCGTGATGTGCTCAGGGCTGGGGTGTCCGAAGATGCCGTGGTGGGTCTGCGTGACGGGTTGCGCCGGGATCTGAGCCGCGTGATGGGACCGTGCATCGATACCGAGTTGTCTGCATCCCGAGTGCGGTTGGGAACGCCGGTCCCGCAGGATCTTTGGCAACGGTTCGAACAAGATCTGGGCACGTCGGGCTTGTTCGGTTTGTGGGACGACTATCCCGTGCTGGCCCGGCTGGTCGGAGTCCGCCTGCTCGACTGGATAGACCGCAGTGCCGAACTGCTGCGCCGGTTCGTATTGGACCGACCGGAACTGGCCCGCACATTCGGAATCGCTGGAGAGCCACAGCTTGAGTCTGTGGAACTTGCCGGGTCCGACCCGCACAACGGTCACGCTGAGGTCGCCGTGTGCACGGTTTCCGGACAGCGGTTGGTCTACAAGCCCAAGGATCTTTCGGCTGAAGCGCTCTGGTCTGACCTGATTCGTTGGGCCAATCGTGTCGGGTTGGACCTCGGAGAGCCCGGCGAGGTGCTGTTGGGAGATGGGTACGGCTGGGCCGGGTACGTGGAACAACTCCCAGCCGATGCCCTCGGCGCTCGTCGTTTCTACGAGCGCTGCGGACGGCTGGCGGCGATGCTGTTTGTCCTCGGGGGAAACGACGCGCACGCCGAAAACGTCATTGCGTGCGGGGATACACCGGTGGTCATCGACGCAGAGACCCTGCTGCAGCCGACAATTCCGACCGAGGACGGTGAGCGCAGCCCGGAATGGGTCAGCGACGCCCTGCTGCTCCCGAGGTGGTTGCGCATCGGGGGGACGGCAGTCGGGCGGTCGCGGAGGTGCGGACTCTTGAATTCATGCGTCACTTCGGCTGACTCAGACTGCGTTGTCGCCGAGGTGCGTCGCAATCAGTTCCGCCGCTCCGGCGGCGATCGCATGATCCTCCTCGCTCGACGCGCCTGAGACTGCCACGGCACCGATGAAAAGACCGCTCGCGATCAAGGGCACGCCGCCCTCGATGGCCACCATGTCGCCAACCTTCAACATGCCGTGGAAGAGTTCGGGCTCGACGTCGAGGTCGGACTTCAGCATTGCGCCGAACTCACGGGTGCTCTTGCGTGTCGTCACCACAGACCAGCACTTCCGCCGGGCTGTTTCCCCGGCCAAGGGCGGGACCCCATCCATTCGCGCGAACGCGACCAGATCGCCCGCGATCCCGGTCACGGCGACGCAGACCCGAAGGTCCCGGCTCTGGGCGTCGGACACCGCCGCGTCGACCAGCATCCGGGCTCCGGCCAGCCCGATGGTCCCTGCCGCGATCACGTAACTCATTGCCTCATACCGCCCGTCCCGCTCTCGTCAAGTCTTTCACGATCATGATTACATCTCGGCTCCCAATCGGCCCGCCACCACATCGTGAACCACTACGATGAAGACGCTGGGCTCAGCGGAAGAGCCGGGTGATTGCCGTTGTCCGCGAGGGGGCTCCGCTGGGATGTCCGCCGCGGGCTTGCGTGACTGCGCGGTGAAGGGAACAAAGAGGATCGGTATGGACCAGACAACCGTCCGGGAGTACATCCGCCCCACGGAGGACGATCCGACCGCGCAGTGGCGTCCCGGCGACGCCTGGCTGGCCGGAGGCACTTTCCTGTTCTCCACCCCACTGCCCGATACGCACCGCCTCATCGACCTCACCTCGCTCGGCTGGCCCAATCTGGTGATCGGCCCCGACGGCCTGCAGATCGCCGCGACCTGCCGTGTCGTGGACCTCTACGACTTCGTCACGCCCGCGGACTGGACGGCCGGGCCCTTCCTACGTGAGGCGGTCGACTCCTTTCTGGCCGGCTTCAAGATCTGGAACACCGCGACGGTGGGCGGCAACATCTGCACCTCGTTGCCGGCCTCGCCGATGACCACGATGGCCGCGGCCCTGGACGCCACCCTCGAAATCTGGGGGCACGGCGGAGCGCGGCGCACGATGAGCGTCCCGGACTTCATCCTCGGTGACCACCTCAACGCCTTGCAGCCCGGGGAGTTGCTGCGCGCGATCCACATCCCGATCGAGTCACTCAAGCGCCGCTACTCCTGCCAGCGGTTCACCCTTACCAAACAGGGCCGCTCCAGTGAATTCCTTGTGGGCACAAGCGATCCCGCAAAGGGGGATCTCGTCCTGACCATCACGGCGGCCACCACCAAACCCATCGTCGTGCGCTTCGGTGCCATCCCAGCCGGTGCGGACCTGCGTGCTGCCATCGACGCCGCCGTCGACGACGGGGACTACTTCGACGACCCCAATGGAAGCCCGGCGCACCGCAAACACATGACCTACTACCTGGCTGAACTGATCCGTCGAGACCTCGCAGGGGAGGCGTGATGACCTTCATCGTCAACGGCCGCGAGTTCACCAGTTCCCCCGCGCCCGGCCAGTGCCTGCGCACCTTCCTGCGCGACCTCGGCCACTTCGGGGTCAAGAAGGGCTGCGACAGCGGCGACTGCGGAGCCTGCACGGTCTGGATCGACGGTGACCCGGTGCACAGTTGCATCACCAGCGCCGAACAGATGCGTGGCCGGGCCGTGACGACCATCGACGGCCTGGCCGACGGGGAGTCACTGCACCCGATGCAGCAGGCGTTCCTCGACGCCCCGGGCTTCCAGTGCGGATTCTGCACCGCGGGAATGATCATGACGTGCGCGGCACTCACCGACGAGCAACGGGCCGACCTGCCCGCGTCGCTGCGTGGCAGCCTGTGCCGCTGCACGGGCTTCCGGGCGATTCACGACGCCGTCGACGGGGTGGCCCATGTCGAATCGGATGTCGCACCGGGCAAGGCGATCGGCGCCAGCGTCGGCGCCATCGAAGGGCGCGGGGTGGTGACCGGAACGGTCCGCTACACGATGGACGACGTCCCGGACGGGGCCGCGCACATCAAGGTGGTGCGCTCGCCGCACGCCCATGCGCGGGCGGTGAGTATCGACACCGCCAAGGCGGCCGCCGTGCCCGGCGTTCTGGCCGTCTACACCTGGCGGGACGTCCCCCGCAAGAGGTTCACCACGGCTCTGCACGAGAACCATCTGGTCGAACCCGATGACACGCTCGTGCTCGACCAGGTGGCGCGGTTCAAGGGCCAGCGCATGGTGGCCGTCGTCGGTGCCACGGTGGCCGCGGCCGAGGAGGGCTGCCGCCAGATCGAGATCGAGTGGGAGGTGCTGCCCGCGGTGCTGAGTATCGACGAGGCCATGCTCCCCGGCGCCCCGCAGGTGCACGACGGCGACGAGGACGCCTGGATCACCGACCCCGAGAAAAACCTTCTCATCGACATGGAACTCGGACGCGGAGACGTCGGAGAGGCGCTGGCCTCGGCAGCGGTCGTGCACCGCGCGATCTACCGGACTCCCCGCCAGTCCCAGGCCGCGCTGGAGACCCACGGCAGCATCGCCTGGGTCGACAGCGACGGAGTCGTGCACGTGCGAACGAGCTCGCAGGCACCGTTCATCTGCAAGGAGAAACTCTCCTACGTTTTCGGCGTGCGACGCGACCTGATGCACGTGTTCACCGGCCGCGTCGGCGGCGGGTTCGGCGCCAAGCAGGAGATGCTCACCGAGGATCTCTGTGTGCTGGCCGCCCTCGACCTGCGTATTCCGGTCCAGTGGGAGTGGACCCGCGAAGAGGAGTTCACCGGGGGCACCTCGCGGCATCCGATGGTCATCGAGGTGGCACTGGGCGCCACCGAGGACGGTCAGCTCACCGCGATGGCGATGGACGTCACCTCCAACACCGGTGCCTACGGCAACCACGGCGGCGAGACGCTCGGAGCCAGTTCGAGTGCGCTGGCGTGGTACCGCTGTCGCAACAAACACTTCACTGGGCGCGTGTTGTACACCAACACCCCACCGGCGGGAGCCTGTCGCGGCTACGGCGCGGCCCAACCGACGTTCGCGGTGGAGTCCGCGATCGACGAACTCGCCGGCAAGCTCGGCATGACCCCGTTGGAGTTTCGTCGCCGCAACGCGGTGCAGCCCGGGGACAACCTTGCCGTGGGCGGAGCGCCCGCCGACCAGTGTATGGGCAGTTACGGCCTCGACCAGTGCCTGGACGCCGTCGAGGGCGCGATCGAAGCCGGGCCGTCGCTACCGGCGCCGGACGATCCCGAGTGGTCGACCGGTGTCGGCTATGCGATGTCGATGTACGACACCTCGCCGCCGACCGAGCATCGGTCGGAGGCCAGCGTTGAGCTGCTGCCTGACGGGACTTACCTGGTGCGGGTGGGCACCTGCGAATTCGGCAACGGCACCACCACCAGCCATGTCCAGTTCGCGGCGGCCGCCCTCGGAACGTCGATGGACCGGGTGGCGATCCGGCACGGAGACACCGCGGAATCCGGTTGGGACACCGGCGCTTTCGCCCAGACCGGTCTTTTCGTCGCCGGTCGTGCGGTGGCCTATGCCGCCGAAGGGCTGCGCACCCGCATCCTTGAGTACGCCGGGAGGCTGGCGGGCTCGGCTCGTCTTTCCGACGGCGGTCGCGTCGAGTTGCTCGCCGACTCCGTGGCGGTCGGGGACCGGCTCATCCCGCTCGATGAACTCTGGCGCCTAGCGGATGCCGACGGTGTTGCGCTGAGCCAGGCGCGCAAGGCCTACGGGTCCCCGATCAGCGTGGGGTTCAACGTGACCGGCGTGCGGGTGGCGGTCAACAGCATAACCGGGGAGATCCGGCTGCTGCAGGTGGCACACGCCGTCGATGCCGGCACGGTGATCAACCCGCAGCAACTCCGCGGCCAGGTCGAGGGCGGTGTGGCGATGGGCATCGGCTTCGCGATGACCGAATGGTGGCAGATGGAC
>CAIOYU010000269.1 GCA_903862565.1 uncultured Actinomycetes bacterium
ACCGGTACGGCTCAGCTTCCCGCAGCGCGGATGGCGTTCGGGACGACGGTTCCGCTGGTCGCGGTGATCCAGTGGCTCTCCTCGATCGCCTGGGACGGCCTGGTGGGGCTGTTCGGCGGGCAGGCCCTGGCCGCGCTGACAGGAATGCCGTTTCCGCTGGCGGTGGTGTTGGTGCTGGTGGCCCAGGGTGTGGTCGGGGTGTTCGGGTACGAGGTGATCCACCGGATGCAGGCGGTGATGACGGTGGTGCTGTTCGTCACCTTCGCGCTGTTCGCCGTCACACTGCTGTCGGGCCACCAGGTGGTGACCCCGCCGACGGCCGCCGGGTCAGACCTCGCCGGCGCCTTCGTCATGGAGGTCACCATCGCGTTGAGCCTGGGTATCTCGTGGGCCAGTTATGCCTCGGACTACAGCCGCTACCTGCCGGTGACCACCCCGCGGGCGGCGGTGTTCGGTTACACCTTCACCGGCCTGGCCGTGGCCTACATCGCCGTTCAGGCGCTGGGGATCGCCGCCGCGGGCGTGTTGACCGACCAGACCGCAGAGGGCGTGCGGACGATCATGGGCGGCGGGGCGGCCGGTGCGCTGGCCTTGCTGGCCATCGCGCTGGGCTCGGTCGCCTCCAACGCGATGAACGACTACAGCGGATCGCTGGCATTGCAGACCGCCGGGGTCAGGGTCCGCCGACCGCTGTCGGCGGGGGTGGTCGCGGTGGCGGCGTTCGCGCTGATCATGTGGCTGCACACCGGCGACCTGACGGCGCGTTTCCAGGGGGTGCTGCTGTTCGTCAGCTACTGGATTCCGGCGTTCGTCGCGATCGTCGCCGTCGACTGGCGCTACCGCAGCGCCGGGCGTGACGTCATCGACCCGTCCCGGGAGACGACGTCGCAGAGTGCGGCGGTGGCCGCGCTGGTGAGTTTCGTCGCCGCCTTCGCCGCGGCGGTGCCGTTCATGCACAACGACGTCGTCGTCGGCCCGGTCGCGACGTGGCTGCATGGCGCGGACCTGGCGTACTTCGTGAATTTCCTTGTCGCCGTGGTGGTTTACGGCGGCTACCGGGCCACCAGCCTCCGTGGCGGCCGACGGTGAAGGTCCATCACCTCAACTGCGGCAGCATGCTGCCGAGCGCAGGTCGACGCGATACGGCCTGACGGTCAGAGCTCTCCGGCCTCGACCGCCTCGCGGGTGTGCTGGGCGGTGGCGATCTGTTTGGCGGAGAAGCCGATGAAGAACGCGCTCACACCGACCAGGACCGCAAGGGCCGCCACCCACAGCAGCGAATAGGTGTAGCCGGCACCCAGAGCGTCCAACTGGGCGGGGTTCATCTTGGACACCGCACCGGTGGTGCCGCCGAGGTAGAGGGTGCGCGAGGTCTGGACGGCCTGGACGACGACGAGGACCAGCGGTCCGCCGAGGTCCTGCACCATCAGGGTGACGGCGCTGACCGGGCCGATCTCCCGCGGGCCGGCGTCGGCGAGCGCGCACAACGGCAGGATCACCGAGATGACGCCGATGCCGAAGCCGCCGACCACGATGGGCAGCACCAGGTTCGGGAAGTACGGGATGGTGCGCGTCAGGGTGGATCCGTAGAGCATGGCGGCCAGGACCAGTGAGCCCCCGCCGATGATCAGCCAGCGGGGGGCGACGTACGGGGCCAGCTTGGCGGTGAGGACGTTACCCAGGCCGAGGGCCACCGCGAACGGGATGAACCCGACGCCGGCGTGCAACGCCGAGTAGCCCAGTACGTCCTGCACGTAGAGGCCGATCATGACGGTCAGGGTCAGCATCACGCCGCCGGCCAGGAACAGCGAGGTGAAGGTCATCACCCGGTTGCGGTCGCGGAACAGCCACAGCGGCACCAGCGGATGGTCAGCCCTGCGTTCGATCACCAGGAACGCGATGCCGAACCCCACCGCGGCCACACCTGCGCCGATCACCCAGGGATCCACCCAGCCGCGGGGCGGGCCCTGGGTGAACACCATGACTGCCGCGGCACAGCCCAGCGTTGCCAGCAGCGCACCGAGGACGTCGAGCTTGAGCCGCTCGTGGCGGGTCTCCTCCAGCCTGGTGACCGCGATCCAGATGATCAGCGCACCGATCGGGGCGTTGATGAGGAACGCCAGCCGCCAAGATATGACCGTCAGTGCCCCGCCGACCACCAGTCCGAGCACCGAGCCCATGCCCTGCATGGCCGCCGACATGGCCATGGCCTGGTTGCGCGCGTGGCCCTTGGCGTAGGTGGTGGCGATCAGGGCCAGCCCGGTCGGGGCGGCCACCGCCGCGCCCATGCCCTGAACCGCGCGTGCCGCGATCAGCAGCGGGCCGTCGGTGGCCAGGCCGCAGGCCATCGAGGCGATGGTGAAGACGCCGACACCCGAGATGAAGGCCCGCTTGTGACCGATGGCGTCGCCCACCCGGCCGCCGAGCAGCAGCAGCCCACCGAAGGTGAGGACGTAGGCGGTGATCACCCAACTCTTGGCCGCGTCGGAAAGTCCCAGGTCCGCCTGCATGCGCGGAAGGGCGACGATGACGATCGTGCCGTCCAGGGTGGCCATCAGCTGCATGCCGGTGATCGCGACGATCGCGATCCCCAGGACACTGGAGGCCAGTGGGCGGGCCGGCGGTTGGGGAACGCTCACGCCGGTCATGGCTAGCTACCCTACCCAGGACCGGGCCGGCACCCGGGCGGCCTCAAGTGCGGAACTACAGATCCCCGGCCTCGAAGGCCTCTTTGACCTCTTGGGCGTGAGCGACCTGCTGTGCGGAGTAGCCGATGAACAGCGCGACGCCGCCGACGATGACCGCGACCGCAGCGACCCACAGCAGACCGTAGCTGTAGCCCTGGTCGAGGGCGTGCAGCTGAGCGGGGTTCATGTGCTTCACCGGGCCCGTGGTGCCGCCCAGGTAGAGGGTGCGGGAGGTGATGACTGCCTGGATGATCGCCAGCACCACCGGGCCGCCGAGGTTCTGCAGCATCAGCGCGATGGCCGACACCGGGCCGATCTGGTCGAAGTCCACCCCGGCGATGGCCGACACGGTCAGCGGCACCACGATCATGCCGATGCCGAAGCCGCCGACGGTGATCGGAATCACCAGGTTCGGGAAGTACGGGATGCCGGCGTCGAGGGTGGAGCCGTAGATCATGGCGCCCAGCACCAAGACCCCACCGGCGATGACCAGGATCCGCGGTTGGAAGTAGTTCACCAGTTGCGAGGAGGCGCCCAAGCCGATGCCCAGCGCGATGACGAAGGGGATGAATCCGATGCCGGCGCGCAGCGCGCTGTAGCCCAGGATGTCCTGCACGTACAGCCCGATCAGCACGGTCAGGGTGAACATCACCCCGCCGGCCAGGAAGATCGCGGCGAAGGTGGCCAGCCGGTTGCGGTCCCGGAACAGGCTGAACGGCACCACCGGGTTGACCGCGCGGCGCTCGACGGCGACGAACGCCAGGAAGGCGACGACGGCGACCAGACCGGAGGCCAGCGTCAGCGGCTCGAGCCATCCGTTCTCCGGGCCCTGGGTGAAGCCGAACACCGCAGCGGTGCAGCCGACGGTGGCCAGCAGCGCGCCGGCGGCGTCGAGTTTCATCCGCTCGCGGTGCGTCTCCCGAAGGGTGTTGCGCGCCAGGTAGATCATCAGAATGCCGATCGGCACGTTGACCAGGAACGCCAGCCGCCAGGAGACCTCCACGAGCGCGCCGCCGACGACCAGGCCCATCACCGAACCGACCCCGGTCATCGCGGCGAAGATCGCGGTGGCCGCGTTACGGGCCGGGCCCTTGGGGAAGGTGGTGGCGACCAGCGCCAAACCGGTCGGTGCGGCGATCGCCGCCCCGACACCCTGCAGCAGCCGGGCGGTCACCAGCGTCGTCTCGTCCCATGCGATTCCGCACAGCACCGAGGCGATGGTGAACAGGGCGACGCCGACGATGAAGGTTTTCTTCCGGCCGATCGTGTCGCCCAGTCGGCCGCCGAGCAGCATCAGTCCGCCGAAGGTCAGTACGTAGGCGGTGATCACCCAGCTGCGCCCGGCGTCGGACAGGTTCAACTCGTCCTGGATCTTCGGCATCGCCACGATGGCCACAGTGCTGTCCATGGTGGCTAGCAGCTGCATCCCGCCGATCGCGGTCACCGCGGCGATGAACCGTGGAGAAGGCAACCAGGACGGCATGTAGGGCTTGAGTCGATCCAAGCCCGTACCGCCCGTCCGCGCTGGAACCAGGTGGTGAGTGGCGTTCCGATGGTCGGCTACGCGGCTTCCCCATTCGAGCGGGGCCGTGTGCTCGGCATCGTCAAGAGCCGTCATAGCGGGAAACCCTACCCCAATGTTAAGAAGACTTTAAAGTCTCGATAGCGTCTCAAATCCGGCTACCGGACCGATGACGATGATCGCGGGCGGGCGAATGCCCTGGTCACGGATGCTTTCGGGGACGTCGGCCAGGGTGGCGCGCAGCACGCGTTCGGCGGCCGTGGTGCCGTGCTGGACCACCAGAACCGGCGTTTGCGCAGGTCGTCCGCCTTTGATGAGCACCTCGGCGAACACTTCGATCCGCTCGACGGCCATCAGCAGGACGATGGTCCCGCTCAGCTGTGCCAGCGCCTCCCAGTTCACCAGCGAATCGGGATGGTCCGGGGTGACATGGCCGCTGACCACGACGAACTCGTGATTGACCGCCCGGTGGGTGACCGGCACGCCGGCCATCGCAGGCACCGCGATGGCGCTGGTGAGCCCCGGGGTGACTGTGACCGGGATCCCAGCCTCGGCCAGAGCGAGGACTTCCTCATATCCACGCGCGAAGACGAACGGGTCGCCGCCTTTGAGACGCACCACGAACTTGCCGGCCCGGGCGCGGTCGATCAGGACGTCGTTGATCGCGTCCTGGGCCATCGCCCGGCCGTAGGGGATCTTGGCGGCGTCGATGATCTCGACGTGGGGCGCCAGTTCGGCCAGCAGTTCCGGCGGCGCCAGCCGGTCGGCGACGACGACGTCGGCGGCCGCCAGCAGCCGCCGGCCGCGCACGGTGATCAGTTCCGGATCGCCGGGCCCACCACCGACCAGGGCCACGCCGCCGGGGACGACGTCGGGCGCGGTGCTGGCCACGACGTCCGGGGCGATGCGGCCCTGCTGAAGCGCCTCCCGGATGGCCGATCGGACGGCCGCCGAGCGCCGGTGCTCGCCACCGGCGAGCACCCCGATGACCAAACCGCGGTAGTCCAGCGAGGCCGGGGTGACCGCTGTGCCCTCGCGGCCGGCGTCGGCGCGGACGCAGAAGATGCGGCGCCGTTCGGCCTCGGCGACGATGGCGGCATTGACCTGCGGATCGTCGGTGGCGGCGATGGCGTACCAGGCGCCCTCGAGGTCACCGTCGCGGTAGTCGCGCAGGGCGAGGGTGATCCCGGGGCTCTGCTCGGCGTAGGCCTCCACCGCCGGCGTGGCCGCCCGGCTGACGACGTGCACGTCGGCACCAGTCGCGATCAGCAGGGGAACCCGACGCTGGGCGACCCCGCCGCCCCCGATCAGCACAACCTTCTTCCCGGCCAGTCGCAGGCCGACGAGGTAGGCGTTCTCGGTCACCGTGGCAGCCTAATTACTGGCCGCGCACTCGACGAAACGCCGCACGGACTGCGGCTGCGCCGCCGGATGGATGTGCAGATACGACGCATGAACCCCGGCTTCGACGGCTCCCTCCGCCGCGGGGAGCCACGCGTGCTGGACCGTACCGGCGAATTCAACTGTGGTGCGGTGGAATTCGTGGCCCACCACCCGCGAGCCGGCCTGGTACAACACCGAGTCCGCTGCGGCCACCGCGTCGCGATAGCCCAGCGTCAGCCGCTCGGTGAAGCGCGCCGAACCGGGCAGCACCCCGCACATCGGGTGCCCGTCGAGGTCGTCCATCAGATACGTCAGCCCGCCGCACTCGGCGTGCACCGGGGCGCGTTTGGCCAGTTCCCGAATCCGGGTCCGGACCGCGGTGTTGGCGGCCAGTTGCTCGCGGTACTGCTCGGGGAACCCGCCGGGCAGCACGGCGGCCGCACTGCCGGCCGGCAGGGTGTCGGTCAGCGGGTCGAACTCCGCCAATTGGGCACCGGCGGCCCTGAGCAGTTCGTCGCGTTCTGCGTAGGCGAAGGTGAAGGCCGGTCCGGCCGCCACCGCGATCACCGGGTTGCCGGCCACCGGTTCGCCGACCGCGTCCTGGGGCGACCAGGGCCGCGCCGCCACCCGGGAACCGGCCAGCGCGGCGACGGCGGACAAGTCGACGTGCCGGGCGACCAGTGCGGTCATGGCGGCGACGGCGGATCGGGCGGCCTCGCCGTGTTCGGTAGCGGTCACCAGACCCAGATGCCGGGACGGCACCGCGAGGTCGTCGTGGCGCGGCAGAGCACCGAGCACCGGGATGCCGACGGCCTCGCCGGCCTGCCGCAGCACCTGCTCGTGACGCGGTGAGCCGACGCGGTTGAGGATCACCCCGCCGATCCGGAGTCCGGGCAGGAAGGTCGAGAAGCCTTGCAGCACAGCGGCGATGCTCTGGCTTTGACCGCGGGCGTCGACAACCAGCAGCACCGGAGCGTCCAGCAGTTGCGCCACCGCAGCGGTGGATCCTCTTGCGGGAAGCAGGAACTGGTCGTCGATGCGGCCGTCGAAGAGCCCCATCACGCCTTCGACGACGGCGATGTCGGAGTCCTGTGAGCCGTGCCGGTACAGCGGGCCGATCAGGTCGTCGCCCACCAGTACCGGGTCGAGGTTGCGGCCCGGCCGGCCGGCGGCCAGGCCGTGATAGCCGGGATCGATGAAGTCCGGACCCACTTTGAACGGCGCGACGCGGTGACCCGCCTGACGCAGTGCACCCATCAAACCCGTTGCGATGGTGGTTTTTCCGCTGCCCGACGACGGGGCTGCGACGACGACGGCTGGAACGCTCACCATTCGATCCCGCGCTGTCCTTTGCGCCCGGCATCCATCGGGTGCTTGACCTTGGTCATCTCGGTGACGAGGTCCGCGGCGTCGATGAGGCGCTGCGGCGCGTCACGGCCGGTGATGACGATGTGCTGGGTTCCGGGGCGGGAGAGGAGCACCTCGACCACGTCGTCGACGGCGATCCAGCCCCACTTGAGCGGGTAGGTGAACTCGTCGAGGACGTAGAAGTCGTGCTGCTGTTCGGCGATTCGGCGGGCGATCTCGGCCCAGCCTTCGGCGGCGGTGGCGGCGTGGTCGGGGTCCGAACCCTCCCTCCTGGACTCGGCCGACCGTCGCGCAGGGCGCGACTCTGCCGACCCTCGTGCAGGGCGCGACTCTGCCGACCGTCGCGCAGGTCGCGACTCTGCCGACCGTCGCGCAGGTCGCGACCAGGACCACCCGGCGCCCATCTTGTGCCACTCCACCGCGCCACCGATGCCCTGCTCGTCGTGGAGGCGACCCAACTCGCGGAAGGCCGTCTCCTCCCCCACCTTCCACTTGGCGCTCTTGACGAATTGGAACACCGCGACGTTCATGCCGGAGTTCCACGCCCGCAACGCCATTCCGAACGCGGCGGTGGACTTTCCCTTGCCCTCTCCGGTGTGCACCGCCAGCACCGGGGCATTGCGCCGGGCCCGGGTGCTCAGGCCGTCGTCGGGAATGACCGTGGGCTGGCCCTGCGGCATCAGGCGGCCCCGCGAACGACGGCGGTCAGACCGTCCGCCCGCAGGTGCTCCAGCCGAAGCACCGGCCCCCCGAGGTGGGCGGCGAGGTCAGCCGCCAAACCCAGCCTGATGTAGGACGTTTCGCAGTCGATCACGACGGCGGCGGTTCCCTCCGCGGCCAGTTGCGCGGCCGCGATCCGGCTGCGCCCCAGCGGGTCTGGACCCCCCGTCGCCCGGCCGTCGGTGAGTACCACCACCAGCGGCCGGCGGGAGCGGTCCCGGGCCCGCTCGCGCAGCACCACATCGCGGGCGGCCAGCAGACCGCGAGCCAGCGGTGTGGTGCCGCCGGTGTCGAAGCGGGCCAGTCGCCGGGCGGCGATGTGCGCCGAGGTGGTCGGCGGCAGCAGCAGGCGGGCGTCCTCCCCGCGGAAGCTGACCACCGCGACTTTGTCGCGGCGCTGGTAGGCGTCCCGCAGCAACGACAAGGCGGCACCGCTGACCGCCGCCATCCGATCGCGCGCCGCCATCGACCCGGACGCGTCGACCACGAAGATCACCAGATTGCCCTCCCTGCCGATGCGCTGCGCACGGCGCAGATCCTCGACGTCCGGGCGCAGCGGCCCCCTGCCGGGGTTGCGGTCGGCGGCGGCGAGAACCGTGGCGAACAGGTGCAGGCCGTGACCCTGCCGGCTGCCGCCGACGGTCGCACCCGAGGAGTTCCGGGCAGCCGACCGGCGGCCGGCAGCGCCGTCCCCGACGCCGGGCACCGTCAGCGCACGGGTCCGGAACGGGGCGGAAGGCGGGGCCGAGGGGCGGGTGGCCGGGGGCGAAGTGGTCGGGGGCGACGCCCCCTGGCGCGCGGTGGCATCCGGTGCGCCATCGACCGACTGGCCGCCTCCGGACGGATCAGGTTCGGGCGGATCGGGTTCGGGATCGCCGTCCGGACCGGCGTCGGCCAGCAGCTGATCGAGTTGCTCGGGATCGATGCCCGGGTCGTCGAACGGGTCCCGGCGGCGGCGGTGCGGCAGCGCAAGCTCGGCCGCCACCCGAATATCCTCGGCGGCAACGGTGTTCGCACCGCGCCAGGCGGCGTGGGCCACCGCGGTGCGGGCCACCACGAGATCGGCGCGCATGCCGTCGAC
>CAIOYU010000270.1 GCA_903862565.1 uncultured Actinomycetes bacterium
CAGCTGTGCCACCGCGAAGGACAGGGCGTTGACCAGATGGGCCCCGGTGCCGAACCGCCGCAGCATGAACTCCGGGACCGACCGGACTTTGGAGCCGTAGTAGAACGGCATCATGACGACGCCGAGGAACAACATGGCGGGGATGGCCCCTACCCAGAAGTAGTGCACCGTCGCGACCCCGATTTGAGCGCCGGTAGCCGACATGCCCATGACTTCGACCGCGCCGAGGTTGGCCGAGATGAACGCCAGACCGGTCACCCACGCCGGAAGCGAGCGCCCCGACAGGAAGAAGTCCATGGAACCCGAGACCGAACGGCGCAGCACCACTCCGATACCGATGACGAAGATGAAATACAGGGCGACCATGACGTAGTCGACCGGGCTGGAATCGATGAGAGCACCGCTTGAGGTGGGCATGAGAACTCCTAGGGCCAGCAAACACCATCGTTTGCTCCGTCGCGCTCACCCTAGCTGCGGTCGCGCGAAACCGATGGCAATCTGCTCACCGCCCTCAACTCGTTCTCTCCAGGGCGCGTCTGTGACCGAATCTCCGCTGAATCAGCGGGCGCGGATCAGCTTCTTGTTGACGAACTCGTCGATGCCGTAGCGGCCGAGTTCACGTCCGAAGCCGGATCGCTTCACCCCACCGAACGGCAGTTCGACACCATCTGCGCCGACGACGTTGACGAAAACCATTCCCGCGTCGATCTTCTCGGCTACCCGCTCGGCCTGATCGGGATCGTTCGTGAAGACGTAGGAGCCCAGCCCGAACGGGATATCGTTGGCCAGCTGGACCGCCTGGTCTTCGGATTCCACCTTGAACACCATGGCGACCGGGCCGAACAGTTCCTCGTGGTAGGTCGGGGAGTCGGGGGTGACGCCGGTGAGGACGCCGGGCGGGAAATGCGCACCGTGACGTTCTCCGGAGGTCAGCAGGGTGGCACCGGCGGCGACGGCATGGTCGACCTGCTCGCCCAACCGTTGCGCGGCTGCCAGCGAGGACAGCGGCGCCAACTCGCCGGCAGATCCGAGCATCTTCGCCGTGAAGCGTTCCAGGAAGTCGTCATACAGGTCGGCGGCGACGATGATCCGCTTGGCGGCGTTGCAGGCCTGGCCGCAGTTGCCCAGCCGGCCCTCCACTGCGGCGTCAACGGTGGCGTCGAGATCGTCGGTACTGAGCACGATGAATGGATCGGAGCCGCCGAGTTCGAGCACAACCTTCTTGAGGTTGCGCCCGGCGATCTCGGCCACGGCCGCGCCGGCCCGCTCCGAACCGGTCAGTGACACGCCCTGGATGCGGGGGTCGGCGATGGCGACGGCGATCTGCTCGTTGGTCGCGTAAACGTTGACGTAGGCCCCGGCCGGGAAGCCGGCATCGGTGAAGATCTGCGCGAGGAGTTCGGCCGACTCTGGGCATTGCGGGGCGTGCTTGAGCACGATGGTGTTTCCGATCGCGAGGTTGGGCGCGGCGAACCTCGCCACCTGATATACCGGGTAGTTCCACGGCATGATGCCCAGCAGCACGCCCACCGGCCGGCGCCGGATGACCGCGGTGCCGGGCCCGTCAAGCAACTCGACAGGTTCGTCGGCGAGGAATCGCTCGGCGTTGTCGGCATAGAAGCCGTAGATGGCGGCACTGAAGTCCACCTCGCCGAGGGCCTCCTCCAGATGCTTGCCCATCTCGCGGTGGATGGCCGCGGCGAGCAGTTCCCTGCGCTCGCTGTGCAATTCGCCCACTCGCCGCACCAATGCCGCTCGTTCGGCGACCGTCGTGCCGACCGACCAATCCCGGTAGGTCCGCTGCGCCGCGGCAATCGCGTTCTCGATGTCGGCGTCGGTGGCGGTGGGGAATTCGCGCACCACATCACCGGTGGCGGGGTTGGTTACCGCGTACAGGCTCATCGTCATCCTCGTGTCGTCGTCATTGATCGCCGCTCGGCCGCGGTCACCACCGCGTCGAACAACCCTTGCTGATGTCCGGATATACCGGCGTTGTCCTCCGGGTGCCACTGTACGGCCAGCATCGGTGCGCTGTGGTGCGAAACCACCTCGATTCAGCCGTCCTCGGCGGACCCCACCG
>CAIOYU010000271.1 GCA_903862565.1 uncultured Actinomycetes bacterium
CGCGCCGGCAATGGGCGCCCGAAACGCCAGCGACGAACAGCAGGGGGTAGCCCAGCTGCTGCGCCAGGACAACCACCTGCTGGTGTGCTCGTACCTCTTGCGTACCGCCGCCCAGTACTGAGTCGGCGGCAGTACTGAGTCGGCGGCTTAGCGGCTCAGTTGAACGAGTCGCCGCAGGCGCAGGATCCCGTCGCGTTCGGGTTGTCGATCGTGAAGCCCTGCTTCTCGATGGTGTCGACGAAGTCGATGCTGGCTCCCTGTACGTACGGGGCGCTCATCCGGTCGACGGTCAGGGTGACGCCGCCGAAGTCGGCGGTCAGGTCGCCATCGAGTGCGCGGTCGTCGAAGAACAGGTTGTACCGAAGGCCTGCGCAGCCGCCGGGCTGGACTGCGATGCGCAGAGCGAGATCGTCACGGCCCTCCTGGTCCAGCAGAGACTTCGCCTTGCTGGAGGCGGCGTCGGTCATGGTCACGCCGTGGGTCTCGGTCTCGGTGGAGGTGGCCGACTGGTCGGACACGGTCATTGGATCTCCCTCAATGCTCATGCAGATCGCTCATGCAGATGGCTCATGCAGGTGGGTGTGTGGCACGGGCACGCCGTACTGCCCACACCCCACAACGGTACCCGCCCCGCGGCGTATTCCCACTTCAGCATTCCCGGCTCAGCCTTCGTCAGGGCTGTCGGCCCGGCCATCGCGTCGCGGCGGCCTCGGCCAGTCCGACCAATTGAGGACCTGCGTCCTCGATCGCCCGCTTCACCGAACCGGCGTACTCGGCGATGGAGTAGGCCCCGATGGCCGCCGATTGCAGTTCCGCAGGGCTCAGCGCCACCTGGCCCGCCAGCACCATCACGGGCACGCCCCGCTGGGCTCCGGCCCGGGCCAGCGTTCCGACGACCTTGCCGTGCAGCGACTGGCCGTCCAGGCGGCCCTCGCCGGTGACGATGAGGTCGGCCGCCGCGATGTCGTCGTCCAGGCCGGTGTGCGCGGCGATGATGGCGGCGCCGGATTCTCGGCGGGCGCCGAGCGCCAGCAAGGCGGCTCCCAGCCCGCCGGCCGCGCCGGCTCCGGCCACCGTGCGCACCGCGGTCCCGGACTCGTCTTCCAACCGCACAGCCCAGGCCGCCATCCGCTGTTCCAGCTGCTCGACCGTGGCCGGGTCAGCACCCTTCTGTGGGCCGAAGACCCGTGCCGCCCCGGCGTCACCGAGCAGCGGGTGCTCAACGTCGGTGGCGGCCACCAGCCGAATCCCGGACAACTTTCCGCGGGCGGCCGGCAGCCCGCCGAGCGCGTCGACCATGCCCCGGCCGCCGTCGGTGCACGCGCTTCCGCCCAGGCCTACCACGACCGTCCGGGCTCCGGCGCCCAGCGCGGCGTCGATCAGTTGACCGACTCCCCGGCTGTGCGCCTCCACGGCGGTCTGCGGTGTGGGCGGGCCGCCCAGCAGCGTCAATCCGCAGGCCTGGGCGCACTCCAGGTACGCCGTCGCCGTCCCCGGGTGGTAGAGCCACTCTGCGTCGACGTCGGTCGACAGCGGTCCCCGCACACGACTCCGGCGTGGTTCGGCCCCCGCCAGCCGGCCGGCCAGCACCTCGACGAAGCCCGGGCCGCCGTCGGACTGCGGGGCGAGCACCAACTCGTCGCCCGGACGTCCACGACCCCAGCCCACCGCGATCGCACGCGCGGCCTCCGGGGCGGTCAGGCTGCCACCGAAGCAGTCGGGGGCGATCACTACACGCATCCTGAGCAGGTTAGGTCCCGGCGCTGTTCATGACCGGCGAGTGGGGAAGTAACCTGGCAGGTGTGAAGCTGTTGGGCCGCAAAAAAGACGACTCCGAGGGTGCTCAGCAGGCCGAACCCGCCGTGACAGCGGAACCGGCCACCGCGCCCGGCCAGACCGGCGCTACCGCGCCCAAAGGCAGGCCGACCCCGAAGCGGGACAGCGGGAAGCGGCGCGGACCGGTGGCACCGGCACCGATGACCGCCAGCGAGGCCCGCCAGCGCCGCAAGGAAGCGCGCAAGACGATGACAAAGGAAGAGCGCCAGGCTGACAAGTTGAAGCGCCGCGCCGCCTTGAGCCAGCGCCGCGAACGGATGATGGACGGGGACGAGGCCTACCTCCTTCCCCGCGACAAGGGCCCGGTGCGTCGCTACGTCCGCGATCTCGTCGACGCCCGGCGCAGCGTGCTCGGTCTGTTCATGCCGATCTCGCTGTCGCTAATCTTCGTCATGCTTGCCCTGCCGCAGTTCCAGTACTACGTCTCCCCCGCGATGCTCGTGATCATCGCGGTCATGGCTCTCGACGGAATTCTGTTGGCGCGCAAGGTGAACAAGGCCGTCGATGCCAAGTTCCCGGACAACACCGAGAGCCACTGGAAGCTGGGAACCTACGCCGCCAGCCGGGCATCCCAGATGCGCCGGATGCGCATGCCCCGGCCGCAGGTGCCCCTCGGTGCCAAGGTTGAGTGAACGGTCGTCCACTCGCACTCTTGTGCTCGGCGGGATCCGGTCCGGCAAGTCACAGTGGGCCGAAGCGGCGATCGCCGTCGCGGGTGACCGCCTGCGCTACATCGCCACCGGTTCGTCAGCCGACGGTGATCCGTCCTGGGCGAGGCGGATCGCCGAGCACCGCGACCGAAGGCCCGGGAGCTGGGACACCGTGGAATCCATGGAGGTCGCCCGCCATCTGCGCGACGATCCCGACACCCCCGCACTCGTGGACGATCTGGGCGGCTGGCTCACCGGGGTGCTCGACCGGCGCGGCTGGGAGGACGGGCCGGTGACAGCGGAGGTCGAGGATCTACTGGCCGCGGTACGGGCGTTCGCCGCGCCGTTGGTGCTGGTCAGCCCCGAGGTGGGCTTGTCAGTGGTGCCCGCCACCACAGCCGGTCGGCGCTTCGCCGACGAACTCGGGATCCTCAACCAGCGACTGGCCGGCCATTGCGACCAGGTGGTGCTGGTGGTCGCCGGGCAACCGATGTGGGTCAAGCGGTGACCGATTTCCGCGAGGCGTTCGCCGAGGTGGCACCCCCGGACGGCCGGGCCGGCGCCGCCGCGCGGCGTCGCCAGGACCTGCTCACCAAACCCTCCGGCGCCCTGGGCCGGCTCGAGGACCTCTCCGTCTGGGTTTGCGCCTGCCAAGGCCATTGCCCCCCAAGACAATTCGAGCGAGCTCGCGTGGTGGTGTTCGCCGGTGACCACGGCGTGGCCCGTGCCGGGGTCTCGGCATACCCGCCAGAGGTCACCGCACAGATGGTGGCCACCATCGAGTCGGGTCGTGCGGCGATCAACGTGCTCGCCGACATCGCCGGGGCGACGGTGCGCCTGGTGGACGTCTGCGTCGACTGCGACGGCCCGGCCACGCCGTACAAGGTTCGGCGGGCCAGCGGGAATATCGCGACCGAGGACGCCCTGGACTCCGACGAGGTACTGGCGGCGATCGAGGCCGGCCGGCGGGTGGCCGACGAAGAGGTCGACGCCGGGGCCGATCTGTTGATCGCCGGCGATCTTGGCATCGGAAATACCACCGCGGCGACGGTTTTAGTGGCCGCACTGACCGACAGTGAACCGGTGGTCGTGGTCGGCCGGGGCACCGGGATCGACGATGCGGGCTGGGCGCGCAAGACCGCGGCGGTGCGCGACGCGCTGTACCGGACCCGCATGCTGCGCTCGGATCCACTCGCCCTGCTGGCCGCCTGTGGCGGCGCCGATCTGGCGGCGATGGCCGGATTCTGTGCACAGGCCGCGGTCCGCCGTACTCCGGTGCTGCTCGACGGCCTGGTGGTGACCGCGGCCGCGCTGCTGGCCGACCGGCTGGCGCCGGGCGCCCGCGCCTGGTGGCAGGCCGGCCATCGCTCCACCGAACCTGCCCATGCACTGGCCCTGAAGCAGTTGGGCCTGGAACCGATCGTCGACCTCGGGATGCGCCTGGGTGAAGGCACCGGAGCCGTGGTGGCGTTGCCGGTGCTTCGCGGCGCGGTGGCCACACTCGCCTCGATGGCGACGTTCGATGACGCCG
>CAIOYU010000272.1 GCA_903862565.1 uncultured Actinomycetes bacterium
CGGGTCGGTGTTCAAACCCGAGAACGATCTGATTCTGCTGACCGAACCCGGCCGCGAACTGGAGGGCAAGAACCGCCTGGGCCGCATCGGGTTCGACCGGGTGATCGGTTTCCTCGACGAGCCTTACCAGGTGATGTTCAACAACCGCGACGACGTGCAGATCGCCTCCCGGCTGACTGCCGTGGGTATGGACGAGCGGATGCGCGCCATCCCCGGACTGCAGATCGTCGACGTCCGCAACCCGGGAGAGGTCGCCGGCGGTGGGATCCCGGGTGCGATTAACATTCCGGTGGGTGAACTGCCCAGCCGCACAGATGAACTCGACCCCGCCAAGCCGACGGTCGTGTACTGCGCCGGGGGCTACCGGTCCTCGGTGGCGGCGAGCCTGCTGCGGGAACGCGGCTTCGCCGATGTCAGCGACATCCTGGGCGGCTTCGGCGCCTGGGAGGAAACCGTTCAGAACGCCTAGCGTCACAGCACCACAGAGAGAAGGCCGGACATGGCAACGACTGCCAAGCATCAGGTTCTGATCGTCGGTGGCGGCACCGCCGGCATCACGGTGGCCGCGCGGATGCTCCGCAAGGGCTACAGCGACGTCGCCGTCATCGAACCGTCCACCGAGCACTACTACCAACCGCTGTGGACCCTGGTCGGTGGTGGCCAGGCCACGGCGGCGTCCACAGGGCGGCCCGAGGCCTCGGTGATGCCCAAGGGGGCGACGTGGATTCGTAAGGCCGCCAGCGGCTTCGACCCGGAGAACAACACCGTCACGTGCGCCGACGGCTCGAGCTACGGCTACGACGTGCTGGTGGTCTGTCCGGGCATCCAGTTGGACTGGGCCAAGACCGAGGGCTTGCCGCAGGCCTTGGAAGGCCCCGGCGTCTCGTCGAACTACCGCGTCGACCTCGCGCCCAAGACCTGGGACCTGATCCGCGGCACCCGGTCGGGGTCGGCGGTGTTCATGATGCCGTCCGGGCCGATGAAGTGCGCCGGTGCACCGCAGAAGATCGCCTACCTGGCGGCCGACCACTGGCGCAAGCAGGGCGTGCTGAACAAGGTGGACATTCATCTGGTGGTACCCACGCCCAGGATCTTCGGGATCCCCGCGATCGCCGACAACCTGGACACGGTGATCGCCGGCTACGGCATCCACCTGCACACCCTCTCGGAAATCACTGCGGTGGATCCGGATTCGCGCAAGGTCACCCTCAGCGCGGTCGCCGAGGGCGGCTCGGACACGGTGCTGGACTACGACATGTTCCACGCCGTGCCGAGACAGTCCGCTCCGGATTGGATCAAGGCCAGTCCGTTGTCGACCGGGGATGCACTGGGCTACGTCGAGGTGGACAAACACACCATGCAGCACGTCCGCTACCCCAACGTGTTTGCCCTCGGTGACGCCGGCAACACCCCCAACTCCAAGACCGGTGCGGCAATTCGCAAGCAGGCGCCGGCGGTGGTCGAGAACATCGACGCGCACCTTAAGGGCCGGTCGTTGGCGGGCAGCTACGACGGTTATGCGTCCTGCCCCATCGTCACCTCGACCCACGACATGCTGTTGGCCGAGTTCGACTACGACTTCAACCTCAAGCCGTCCTTCCCCGGCCTCGACCCCGCCAAGCCGCACCGGGCCTACTGGTACCTGAAGAAGTACGGCCTGCCGTTCATGTACTGGAACCTGATGCTCAAAGGCATCGCGTAAAGCCGTTTCGGCGTTCGCACCCTAGCCGCCGCTCGTGGCTACTGCCGTCCCGAACCACTTTCGTTTGATCTGGGAATACGTCCCATCCTCGCGCATCTTCAGGAGAGCCGCGTCTGTACCCCCGCGCAGCGGGCTACCGGGGCGGAAGGCGATTCCGTAATCCTCCTGTTGCAGCACGGCGCCGACGAGTTCGACGGTTCCGGGTGCGACCTGGCTGGCGTAATAACTCAGCACTGGGGCGTCGTAGACCACCGCGTCGTATTTGTCGGCTTTGAGTCCGCGGTAGCAATCGTTGATGGCGGTGACGCCGTCGTAGGTCACACCGAAGCGGTCCAGTGCCCCCGACGAGGTGGTCTTGGCGACCGTGCAGACCTTCTTTCCGACGAGGTCCGATGCCGACTTGATCTGGGAGCCGATTTTGTTGACGGTGAGGTTCGCGCTCAAAGTTGCCGTGTAGTAGGCGACAAAGATGATGGAGACGAATCCCCACAGCACGGCGAAGATCCGCGCCAGCGAATGACGCGGCGAGTCGTCGGCGGCGGCCGCGATCGATCCCAGTCCCCAGCGGAACGCTTGAAGTATCCCGGGATAGTAGGACTTCGAGACCATCGAGTCGGCGTGCCGGCGCTCTGTCAGCCAGACGACGTGCGCCGGAATCAGCGTGATCACCGCGGCTGCGAGTAACCACCCCAGCACGTTTTTGGAGAACAACAGCTTCAGGAAATCCGTCAGGCCAGGAGCCGATGGCTGGCTGGTCCCGGCGGGAATCATGATCTGCGGGCCTCCGCTCATGAACGGTTGCGAGAAGTCGAATTTCGTCGATCGCTCGGAGGTGATTGAAATCGCCGCGGCGGCCAGATCCGCCCGGTTTTCCGCGACCGCCTTCAGCTGCTCGACGACGGAGGGATAGTCGACGTAGTTCAGATTCCAGTCGTTGCGCTTGGCAACTTCTTCCATGATGTCGATGGTGAAGCCGCTCTTTAGGTTCCCGTCGGTCATGACGAACGGGGGCAGGTTTCTGGTAGCGACCGTGATAGTGCGTTGCTCCGCGCTCGCCAGCGGGCTGACTAAAGGTACTCCGGCAATTGCTGCCATGAGCCAGACGACGATAGTCAGCGAGCGGAACCGGTTCATGACCCGGGACTGTACTGCCGTTTTGCCGACCCGCCGAACTGCAGCCCGAGATCAAATGTGCCGCAGGTTAATTCCCCGTTCCGCAACTGCGCACGTCAACCCGGATGTTCCAGAGCCCGGCGTGTGCGTGTCAGAGCGCGGCGAATCACCTCACCGTCAGGCGTCGAGGTCCTGCTCCACCAGTGCGGCGATCTGGGCCAGTACGGCGTCGTCGTCGGAGGTCACGGTGACCTGCGCGCCGTTGCCGGCGCCGAGGGTCATGATCATCAGGGCCGAACCGGCGTCCACCGGATCGCCGCCCTCGACCGCGATGGTCACCGGCACGCCTGC
>CAIOYU010000273.1 GCA_903862565.1 uncultured Actinomycetes bacterium
CCGGGTCGGCACCCAGAACGATCTCGACAAGATGCTCGTCGGTGTCGACAGGCCCATCAGTTGCCAAGTGCCGAGCCCGGACCGCACGCCGGTAGGACGCCTGCACCAGCGGCCACGGTCGGGCGGGGCCGACGATGGCGCGGCGGCCGACCAGAGTCGTCAGCAGCGCCTGCCGGCGGGCGCGGTCCACATCGGCGACCAGTAGGACGGCCCACGGCTCAGCGGGATCGAGGCCGGGAAGATCGTCGCTGTGCTGCAGCACTTCCCCGCTGAAAGCGTGTGCCAGACCGCGGGTTTGCGCGGCGGGAACCAGGACGGCGGTCAGCGTTTCCGGCGCGGGCCAGTTGGCCCGTTCGGCGCTGGCCCGCAGCACCTCCGGTGACTCTCCGGCGAGAAGTTGTGCGGTGAGCAGGTCGAGGTAGCGCTGCCGCACCCGGCCCGCGGTGGCGGACTCATCGGCGAAACCCGACGCGCTGGAGGCGGACAGCTCGTCGATATAGGCGAACACCAACTCGGCGAATCGGGCGATGATCCCGGCGGGCAACCCGGCATTCACGGCGGCAGCGGAGAGTTCCTGCCAGGCGACCCGGGCGCCGACACGGTAAGCCGACAGCAGTGCGTCGATGGATCGGCCGCTGCGTGCCTCGCCGCGGCCTAGTGCGTAGGCGCCGTCGAGGGCCGGTGAGAGTTGCGCGTCGGAGTCGGAGTCCTCGGCGCGGGTCGCCATCGAAAGAAAGGCCCCCAGCGACGTCTGCACGGCGCTCTCGATGTTCTGGCCCATCCGCCCGCGGAACGGGTCGGCGTAGGCCGGAACCTCGGCGATGATCGCGGCGATGGTGCGTTCGGCCATCCGGGGCAGCACCGCCTCCAGTGCCCTGACTACCTCGGGGCCCAGCGCCAGACCGGACAGTCGCGGTTCGGATTGGGACAAATTTATTCCTTAAGAACAAAAACAGCGGCTTTCTCCACACTAGCTGACCAAGCTTTTATCTCCCAAGGACGCGCATGGTGGAGACATGACCACGACTGCACCCCGTGCGGGCACCACCGGGGCACTGCGAGGACTGGTACGCCTGGTCGCCGAGCGGATCGCCACTCCCCTGGTGCCGGCCGACTACCTCGACGTCATCGACCCCCTGCGCTCCACCGCCGTCCTGCGCGGGCGGATCGTGGCGATCCACCCGGAAACCCGTGATGCCGTCACCTTGGTCATCAAACCCGGCGCCGGATGGCAGGGCCACCTGCCCGGCCAGTACGTCCGGATCGGCGTCGACGTCGACGGTGTGCGGCAGTGGCGCGCCTACTCGCTGACGTCGCACCTCGGGCGGCGCGACGGCGCCATCGCCATCACCGTCAAGGCGATCCCCGGCGGCGTGGTGAGCAATCACCTGGTTCGGCGGGCAGCAGTCGGCACGGTCATTCACCTCGACCAGGCCGCCGGAAACTTCGTCCTCGGCACTGCCCCGCCGGCACAGGTCCTGTTCGTCACGGCCGGCAGCGGCATCACCCCGGTGATGGGAATGCTGGCCAACATGCCGCATGACCACGCATGCGACGTCGTCGTCGTGCATTGCGCGCCCACCGCCGCCCACGTCATCTTCGGCGGGGAACTGCGCCGACGCGCGACCCGCGGCCAGCTGCGCCTGGTGGAGGTCCACTCCCGCACCGACGGCAGACTCGATGCCACCGCGCTGGGCCGACTTGTTCCCGACCTCACCGAACGGCACACCTGGGCGTGCGGGCCCGCCGGTCTGCTCGATGATCTGGAAAGCCATTGGGCCGCA
>CAIOYU010000274.1 GCA_903862565.1 uncultured Actinomycetes bacterium
ACCGGCTCATCGGTGACATCGTGAGCCGAACGCTGTTGGAAGACGTCGCCGACCGCGACCAACAGGGCTGCACCGAGGGCGAACACCGCGGCGATGTCCGACTTGTCCATCGCCTTATCCTCACATCCTCACCCCGCCGCCCGAAGCGCGTCATCACCGAGATGAAGGGTGATGAGTTATCGCAGAAACGTCCGCGCGGAAAAACAGTCGACCACCAGCTTCTGCGCTTCCTGAAGATGGCTGTGCCGCTGTGCCGGATCTGCTGCGGCGGCCGCGCGCGTGAAGTCCTCCACCGTCTTGCCCGTGGGAAATTGACCAGACTCCATACCGTGCGGCTTTCCCTGTTCCTCGAGTGGCACGGATCAAGTCTGGCCTGATGTACGGCCCGGCGCAGGGTCGTCGGGCAGGTAAGCTCGGCACGACCGGCGATTGCAGGCCAAAGTCGGGCGAGCAGCCTTACTCAACGAGGTGGTAACTCCTGGCGTTCCCAAGGACCGCCAGGCCTGTCCACCAGCGGCCGGGGTCATGAACGACAGCGAACCGGCGGGTGCCAGGGCGCGGTTCTTGGCCGCCACCGCGACGGTTCCCGATGTCGCCGACGGGCCGGTGCGACTGTGCGCGGCCTGTGTCCTTGCGCTGCCGGTGCAGCGCGCGGGAATTGCCACCCATGCTCCCGGCGTCGGTCTGGAAGTGCTTGCCGGCAGCGACACGATCGCCGAGCAGCTGGAGTGGGCCCAGGTCATGGTGGGCGAAGGTCCGGGGCTGGACGCGATTGTCAGCGGCGGACCTGTTTCGGTGCCGAACCTCGCACAGTCCCGGCGGTGGCCGATATTCCTCTCCGAGATCGCCGAGTCGGGGGTCGGCGCGATGTACGCGTTGCCGCTTCAGATGGGGGCGATCAAGGTGGGCGTACTGGACCTCTACTGCGACGCCCCGGCGGGATTCGGGGCGCGTGATTTCGCCGATGCGGTGGCGGTCTCCGACCTTGTCACCGCAATCCTGCTGACTGTGGGCCGCGATGGCCGGATCGCGGATTCGCTTGGGCCGTGGTGGGATCAGCCGCTGGGCACCAAGGAGGTTCACCAGGCGACCGGAATGATCATGGCGCAGCTCGGCGTCGACGCTCGATCGGCATTCGCGCGCCTGCAGGGTTTCGCATTCATCAGCGGCCGGTTGCTCGGGGAGGTGGCACACGACGTCGTCGTCCGCCTTCTCCGATTCGACCCGGATCCGGATACCGGCGCGGATCTGCACTCCGCGGAGCCAACCTGTTGACGGCCATCGCACGGCGTTCAGCGCAATGTCATGGGACGATTCTGCTTAGGAGGCCCACACGTGCCGGATAGCTTTGAACAGTTGGCCAACGCCTTCGTCGGGTTGGCCGACACCCTTGTCGCCGACTACGACGTCATCGAGCTGACACAGCAACTCGTCGACAACTCAATGTCGTTGTTGCCCATCGCCGCAGCCGGCATCTTGATCGGCGACGCCACGGGGGACCTGACCGTGATCGCATCGAGCAGTGAGCAGACTCGTCTGCTGGAACTGCTCCAGGTCGAGGTCGACGTCGGCCCATGCCTTTTGGCCTACCGGACCGGAAACCAAGTCCTCGTCGATGATCTGAGCGTCGACCGACAGCGCTGGCCTGCCTTTGTCGAGCGGGCTGCCGAGTACCACTACAGGTCGGTGTCGGCTTTGCCGCTGCGGCTGCGCAACGAACGCGTCGGTGCACTCAACCTGTTCCGAACGGAGGTCGGCCCCATGTCGCGAACCCACATCGCGATCGGCCAGGCGCTCGCCGACGTCGCGACGATCGGAATCCTCAACCAACGCACCCTGACCCATTCGGATCTGATCAACCAGCAGCTGCAGTCGGCACTGAATACACGGGTGATCATCGAGCAGGCGAAGGGTGTACTCGCCGAGCGCGGGAACCTCGACATGGACCGGGCGTTTGTTCTCCTACGCTCCTATGCCCGAAGAACCGGCCAGCGCCTCGCCGACGTCTCCAGGGCGGTCGTCGAAAATAGTGATACATCAGTGATTCTCGACTCAGACATCGCCTGAGCCAACCTTTGGTCAGTTTTCCCGGTAGGCTGATGTTGAGTTTGGCAAGTCATTGAGATCGCTTTCCCTAGACCCCGGGGAGCCTCTACGGAGTTTCCTTATGAGGCAAGGGGTAAACGGTGCTCGACGAAAGCGGCAAGGGTCCGGCAGTCGTTCTGCCACCCCCCACTCCGTCGGCTCCCGTCCCGAAACCACGACCTTCTCGGACCACGACCGGTCTGATCCTCCGACTCGCGGCATTGGTGGGACTGACCCTTCTGGGCTTCGGCGGGGTCTTCTTGGACGTCGCGCGCTCGATCGGCGGGGGTTCACGCGCGGCGTATCTGCTGGTCATCCCCTTTCTGATGGTGATGATCGCGTACGGCCGCCGTACCAAGGCGATCGGCGTGAACGACTCCGAGGCAGACTGGATCTTGGGCATCCTGCTCGGGGCCTTCGCCCTGTTTCTCACCTATCTGGCCGGCAGTCGGTTCCCGACGCTGTCCGGCATGTGGAACCTCCCACTCGTCGGCGCCGCGATCTGGACGGCCTTCGCCGCCACCATCCTGTTCGGCTTTCGGCGGGTCTGGCAGTTGTGGCCGCTATGGGTGTTCGCCACGGTGACCGTGACACCGTTTCCGTCGTTATTGCTCACCGCCGCCCTCGGCGGAACCACCGCCGCGGCATCGGCCGTCGCCGCGATGATCGGTGCACTGGCGGTATTCCTCGCCGGTTGGCCCCGCCCGGTGAAGCGGCGTGTGCTGGCGGCCATCGGCAGTGGGCTCGTTGGCATCGCCGCGGCCGCCGTTCTCCCGACGGCATCGCTGCCGATCTCCGTGATCGTCACCGGTGGGCTGATTCCCTTGCTCAGTTTCGTTCTGCTCCAACGCTTCAGCGTCGCCGATGGGCGGCAGGTACTGCTTGGGGGTGTTCCTGCCCGAAACGAGGGGTCCGGCAGGGACACCCCCGGTACACCTCCGCAGCAGCTTCCGGTCGTACCCGCCCCGTGGCCGCACCGCTCGCCGCTGGCGCTGATGATGCTGGCTGTTGTTGCCGGCGCTCACCTCGTGCTCATCAACTCCGCCTCTGCGGCACCGCCGGACAGCCCTCTGGCGCATGCAGATTCCGAGTGGAGTTCGCGTGCCCGATTCACCGTGGATCAGGACTTCGGCTTCATACACCGCTATCTGGGACCTGACTCCACGTTCACCCGCTACCTGCCTGCACCAGAACCGGGATACCCGAGCGCAGCCGTCGATGTCATCACCGCCAATAGCCTCGAAGCGCTTCGCACCACCCGGTACGTGGTGTGGTATCCGGTGACCTCAGTTCCCAACTACCGGTTCACCGACCTCGGTGCAGCGGTCCCCGGCGCTCTGGTGCTGTCGACGGACTCGTCGGCCGCCACCACTGGTAACGCCAACGACTGGTATCTCCTGAGTTGGGTATGGACCGTGGGCGAGACCTACCAGCAGGTGTTCGTCATCGTCAGCCAGCAACCGCCTCCGCAGGCACCCCCGCCGCCCCGCCCGGTTCCGCCCTCACTGAAGTTGACCGTGCTCGCCCCGATCCTGTGGATGAGCCGGCAGCAGGCCGATCCGGACACGATGGTCGATGCTCTGGTCAGCGACCGCGCCAGACACGTGGCCAATGAGGTCCTGCTCGCCGCGAAGGCCGAACACACCGCAGGCCCGAAGTGACTCATCCCTTCCAGCCCCAACTGCTGGCGAAGCGCTTCTCGGCACTGGGTGCATTGGGTCCGCGCACGTTGACGGCGCTGGCCGGCCTGGCGGCACTGGTGGTGGCGATGGCGTGGGTTTTCACCGCGCAGTTCCTCCCGGTGCTCACGATGGTGGCTCCACTGCTGTACCTGTTCTCCACGATCGACCGTAATTTCCTGATGTTCAAGGGAATCGGCTCACCGGAGATGGTGTCGGTGTGCGACGACGACGCGTTGGCCGTGCCCGATGACGAGTTACCGGTGTACACCGTGCTCCTGCCCGTCTACCACGAACCCGAGATCGTGCAGAACCTACTCAGGGGGATCGGGAGTCTGAACTATCCCGCCGACAAGCTCGAGGTCCTGCTGTTGACCGAGGAGGACGACACCACCACCGCGGCGGCATTGCTGGGTGTGTCCATCGCACACGTGCGGGTCATCGTCGTCCCGGAACATCAGCCCAAGACCAAGCCCGCGGCCTGCAACTACGGCATGTCCCTGCCCGGGTTGACGGGCGAGATGATCACCATCTACGACGCCGAGGACGTTCCCGATCCGTTGCAGCTGCGCCGGGCGGTGGTGGCGTTGCGAGATGCTCCCCTGGAGGTCGGGTGTCTGCAGGCACGGCTGTGCTACTTCAACGAACGGCAGAACCTGCTCACCCGCTGGTTCACCATGGAGTACGACCAGTGGTTTGCCGCCATCCTGCCGGCTGTCGCACAAGCGCGCTGTGTGGTGCCACTCGGCGGCACGTCCTGCCACCTCCGCACCAGGGTGTTGCATGAGGTCGGCGGCTGGGATGCCTACAACGTCACCGAGGACGCCGACCTCGGCGTGCGCCTGGCCCGATATGGCTACCGGACCATGATTCTGGACTCGATCACCCTCGAGGAAGCCAATTCCGATGTGATCAACTGGATTCGGCAACGCTCCCGTTGGTACAAGGGCTATCTGCAGACCTCGATCGTGCACATGCGCAATCCCCGCCATCTCCGTCGCGATCTCGGGCTCAAGGCCGTGTTGCGCCTGATCAACCTGACCGGTCTGGTTCCGGTCCTGAACTCGTTCAACTTCTTGCTGTGGTCGGCAATGGTGGTCTGGCTGGTTGCCCGTCCCGACGTGATCACTCTGATGTTCCCGCCGATCACCTACTACACGTCACTGGCACTGCTCGCTGTGGCTGCGCCCTTGTCCATCTTCGCCGGCCTCATCACGACCGTGGCGTTGGGCAAGCCGTATCTGTGGTGGGCGGCGCTGTTGGTGCCCGCCTACTGGATGCTGCAGTCGATCGCCGCGCTGAAGGCCCTGTACCAGTTGTTCTTCCGCCCTTCCTATTGGGAGCTCACCGTGCACGGACTTGCCGGCAGACAGACCGCGCAAGCGGGTGCGCCATGAACCGGGTGGTCCGCGTCCTGATGGCGATCGTGCTCTGTGGGGGCCTGACCGGAGCGCCACTCGGCGGCCTCGTCGCGCGTGCCGAACCGGGCCCGGCCGTCGCCGAGCCAGGCGGCACCCCGTCGATCGCCTGGACACAACTAGGGCGGCCAGATCAACT
>CAIOYU010000275.1 GCA_903862565.1 uncultured Actinomycetes bacterium
GAAGGCCTCGATGCTGGCCCACAGCGCCAGGGCGGCACCCAGAGTCGTTCCCGCACAGCCTAATACGATGAGAGCGAAGCGCCGGGGCTCGCGGACCAGTTCGACCAGGTCGCCGCCGACCTCGGCGATCTTCGGTCGGATCGCGGTATCGAGCCAGTGGCGCAGTTTGGGGACGAAGAGAAAGGCGCCGAGTGCGCCCAGCGCCAGTCCGCCGATCAGGTAGAGCACAGTCGACTTCGGCACGAAGTGTGACAGGTCGGCCGAGGCCCCGGCGGCGACGCTGAAGAAGATCAGCAGCGATATATGGGTGATCACCTGCACCGCCTGCTGGACCGCCACGGCCGCCGTTGCGCGCACGGTTCCCAGGCCGGCCTTCTGGAGGAACCGGGTACTCAATGCCAGCCCGCCCACCCCCGCCGGTGTCGTGGTCGCGGCGAAGGTGTTGGCGAACTGCATGATCACCAGGTGGCGGAACGACACCATCTCGTTGGCGCAGGCCCAAAGGCCGGCTGCGGCACCGATATACGTCAGAGCCGAGACCGCCAGTCCCAACAGTGCCCACCACCAGTTGGCATTGCGCAATTCGTTGAGGAAGGCCGGCACTGTGCTGATGAACGGGTAGGCGACGTAGACCAGTGCCACCATGAGGACGAGTTGGATCAACTGCTTGCGGGTGAACCGCGTGATGGTCTCGGCCTGGATCTGATCGGCGCCGGTTTGTTGTTTGACCTCGTCGCGGGCCGCGCCCGTGGTGGCCTTGAAGTCGTCGACCGCCTTGCGGATTCGCGGTGGAATCGCCGATTTGGTCAACCGCCGCGAGGCGGCCAGCACAGTGTCGGAACCCAGCGCCGCGATGGCTGCCGGCACGGCCACGTCGGCCCCGAAGCGCGCGCTGGTGGTCACCAGCAGGGCCGCGACGTCAGACTGCAGCTGTTCCTCGGAAGCGCCGTACTCGGAATTGCCGAAACCGCCGAACAGGGCGGTGCCGTCATCGACGGTGATCTCGTTAAGTCGCATATCGCCGTGGGAGATCTGGTTGCGGTGCAGCCCCGCCAGCGACTGCCAGATCCGGGCGGCAAGGCCTTCCTCGGGAGCCTGGTCGATCGGGAGGCCGCGCGGCTCGGTGTGGGCGAACACCGTCCAGCCGCGTTCGAGTTCGGCCACCGCCATCGTGGCCGTGTTGGACAACCCCAGGTCTCCCACGGCGATCGTCATCAGGGCGCGGTGTTCGACGGCTCGGTGCATGGAGGTCTGTAGCGGCCCGACTTCTTTGTCGCGCAGCAGAAGCCAGCGTCGGAACTGTCGCAGAGCTCCGCCGCTGCGCTGGTTGGGACCGTACATTTCGACGACGGCGCGCTGCCCTGTGGCGTCCGTGGCCGACAACTCCAGTGGTCCGTATCCGGCGGGGCGCACCACCGTCAATGCGTCGGCGAGGAAACCGCGGCGACCCAGCGCCCGCACCGCGCCGTCAAGGGGCATCTCGAGGGCCGGGGTGCCCACCACCAGCACCACCAGGGCGCCGACGAACCAGCCCACCGCCAGGCCGAGCAGCGAACGGGCGGGTACGACGGCGCTGACCACCAGGTGGATCGGCACGAAGGCCAGCAGCAGTGCCCACCACCAGCGTCGCCACCGGGTCGGCAGCCACGGGCCCGACACCGTCAGCACCGCGGCCAGCATCGCGATCCAGCGCGGGTCGTCGAGGAACTGCGACAGGTTGGTCGACAGCCGGTCGTTGAGGTCGAAATGCCAGCGCGGGGCGGCGATGCCCTCCCCGGTGATCGACAGCGAGAGTAACGCGATGAATCCGGCGGCGGCGTAGGCGCCGAGCATCTTCCATTCCCGGCCGGCGATCAGGCCGATCAGGATGACGAACGGCAGTGCGACGATGACGGTGCCGTAGACGAGGTAGACGATGTTGGACTGCGTCGGCGTCAGCACCCCGACGATGCGGGAGATCGACTTCTCCAGACCGACCCAGTCGCTTCGGGTGATGATCGAACTGGTGACGACGACGGCCAGGAACAGACCGGCCAGCGCGAGACGGACGATGTCGGTGGTCCGCTGGGCCAGCGGTTGCAGCAAGTTGCCTGTTACCGCGACCTCGCGACCGTCGACCTGCACCGGTTGAACTTAGCCGACCGGGGTCAGACCAAGCCCAGATAGCCCAGCGCGGCGGCGGCACCGACCACCAGGAGCGGATTCGCGTCGGTCCGCACGAAGATGATGGTGGCGACGGCAGTGACCAGGTAGGCCCGCCAGTCGTGGTCGGCCGCCCGGCTCATCACCAGCGACGTGGCCAAGACCAAACCGACCGTCAGCGGCGCGAACCCCTTCTCCACCGCGACGCGCAGTTTGGACTTCTGGGCCTTCTGCCAGGACAGCGTCACCAGATACATCAGCAGCGCGGCGGGCAGCACCATCGCGATGGTGGCGATGATCCCGCCGATCAGCCCGCCTGCCACCCCGGCAACATGTAACCCGGCGCCGTATCCCACCAGTGCGACGATGAGGATGCTGGGGCCCGGGGCGGCCTGCGAGATGGAGAAGACGTCGGCGAACTGGGAGTCGGTGAGCCAGTGGTACCCGCTGACGGCGCGCATGTGCATTTCGGGAAGCACGGTGTTGCCGCCGCCGATCGACAGCAGCGACAGCGACCCGAACAAGCTGATCAGCGACAGGTAGGTCTTCACGGGGCGGGACGCTCGCGAGGCCAGGCCCAGATCAGGCTGAGCGGGGCCAGGATGGCCAGGGTCAGCAGCAGTGGCCAGCGCAGCACCCCGTTGAGCAGGAATGCGCCGGCGAACAGTGCGACCGGGATGACGCCGGTCAGGCACTTCTTGCCGGTCTTGATCACCATGGTCAGGGTCAGCGCAACCGCGGCCGCCGATGCGCCGTGCAGCGCACCCTTGACCGCGGGCAGTTCCCGGAATGTGAAGTAGACGAACCCCAGCGTCAGGATGATCGCCACCGGTGCCAGGCACAACCCGATGACGGATGCCACCGCACCCATTCCGCCGCGAAGCGAACTGCCCACGAACACCGCAAGATTCACCTGGTTGGCGCCGGGCATGATGCGGCACATCGTCATCGCCGACAGGAACTGCTCGTCGCTCATCCACTCTTTGCGCACCACGACCATCTCGCGCGACCACGCCGACAGCCCGCCGCCGAATGACGCCAGGGCGATGTGGTTGAAGGTCAGGGCGATCTCGCTCAACGGGATTCGTACACCGGACTGGCTGGACATGGCTCAGGTCACCCGTGGGTCAGTTCATTCATGGGTCAGGTCGTGATCGTGCGGGAAGTCGTCTTCGTGATGGGCGAGCACGTCCAGCGGATCCGGCGGTTCGTAGTGGTGGGAGAGGTCCCAGTCGCTCGTGAAGACCTTGCGCAGACGGTCGACGACGGGCGGGTGGTCGATGATGATTCCCAGTTCGCGCCGCAGGTCGAAGGCACTGCGGTCGATGTTCATCGAGCCGACGAGTGCTTCACGTCCGTCGACGACGAGTAGCTTGGCGTGCACTCGGAGGTTCTTCTGCTTGCGCACCTTGACGCCGAACCGGCGCAGTGTGCGCAGCGAGGCGAAGGTGTCCAGGACGTCCCAGTCGCTGATGCCGTGCCTGCCGCCGCAGAGTACCTTCACGTTCACCCCACGATCCGCTGCCGCGGCGATGTGGTCGAGGATGACGGCGTCGACGTACTTCGGGTGTTGCACCAGAAGCGTTTTGGTGGCTTTGTCGATGAACCGGGCCATCTGGTAGCGCGAATTGGAGTTGCTCCACAGCAGTCCGGCTTCGGCCTGGGGGGTGAAATCGCGATGATCCCAGTCGGCGTCGAACACGTCGATGATCTGGGCGACGTGTTGGGGGTCCTCGGTGATGATGCCGTAATCGCGGGTGAGCGTGAAGTACTTGAGCATCAGGTTGTAGGTGGCGACCATCGCGGCGCTGCTGTCGACGACGATCGACTTCTCATGCGTTACATAGAATTTGGGGTTGGACCACTGGACGGCGATACCCGCGGTCTTCAACTGCTCGTAGGTTTCGTCATTGGCCCGGTCACCGCCGGAGCGCTTGGCGTTGAGCATGACCCGGACGTCGACGCCGGCCCGCGCGCGGTCGATCACCGCAGCGATCAGGCTCGGTTCGGTGAAGGTGAACTGCTTTACCAGCAGTGAATTCTGAGCCGACTCCATGAAGTGGCGCACCGGTTCGAGCCCGTCGTCGGGTTCGACGATCAGTCGCGGGGGAATTCCGGGGGTCATGGCGGTCGCCCTGGTTTCAGTTCGCCGAGGGATCCGCGACGGGAAGCATCGGCTGGCCGAGCTCGTCCTGCGGCAGCTGACCGAGTAACGCGCCCTTGAGGTCACCGGCCGCGTACATCTCGTGCAGGCGGCGAAGGAAGGAGATCCGGCCCGTGCCGGGACTGTCCTCGTCGGGTCCGAGCCCGGGTGCCGCGGTGCCCTGGCCTGGTACAGCCGGTGTGAGGGTCTGAGGCAACAGGTAGTCAGCGTTGAAGGCGCTCAGGTTGGGGACCGTGGCGGTGGGGGGCCCGGCCACCGGGCCGGCGACGGCTCCGGGAGGGGTGGGGACGGCGTTCTGCCCCAGCAGCATCGTCATGGCGTTGGCCGACATGTCCGGCAGTCCCAATGGCCCGGTGGGGGCGGTGTCCCGCTGGCCCAGGACGTTACCGATCGCGGACAGCGTGTCCAGCGGTCCCTGCGGCGACTCCACAACGGGCTGCTCAGCAGGCTGTTCCGCGGTGGGGTCGGCCGCTGCGGGCGCCGCGAGCACCAGGGCGGCGGCCAGCGCGGCAAGCACAGCCGGTGATTTCTGCATCGGGATCCTCGTCGTTCAGTGCGGCA
>CAIOYU010000276.1 GCA_903862565.1 uncultured Actinomycetes bacterium
CAGGTGCTGGCCGACCGCGGGGTGATCACCGTGGACGCCGCGCAGTTCAGCGCCGGGATGGGCGCGCTGATCACCGTGGTGGTCGCAGCGCTGGCGATAGCCCGACTGACTCACCGCCGTCTCAGCTATCCGCGCTACCGCTACGAGGCCGAACACTTCGACCTCACCGGGACAGTCGCCCCGGGGTAACAGGGGGAGAATGCGGGGATGCCCAGTGTCGGTGGCCGTCTCGGTGCTCTACTCGTCGCGGCCGGTGTCGCCCTGATCGGCGGAGCGGAAGCCGGAGCGGTCCCCGGCGGCGGTGTCCCCCCGGTCAGCCCGCAGGCGCGTGCCGCCGGGTTGATCGACGTGCGAACCGTGGTTCCCGATGCGGTGGTGGATCTGCGGTACGCCACCGCCGACAACTTCGTCGGGGTGCCGCTGTACCCGGCCGACGCGCGCTGCCTGGTCCACGAGTCATTGGGTCCGGGCCTGGCCGCAGCCGCAGCCGCATTGCGCAGCCAGGGGTATGCATTGGTTTTCTGGGACTGCTACCGCCCCCACGAGGTGCAGGTGCGGATGTTCAACGCGGTTCCAGACCCCGCCTGGGTGGCCAAGCCCGGCCCCTACGCCCGCAGTCACGAGGCCGCCCGCTCGGTGGACGTCACCGTGGCCGCGGCGGGCCGGTTGGTGGACATGGGCACCGGTTTCGATGACTTCTCCTCGCGAGCAACGGCATTCGCCACCGATGGCGTCAGCGCTGTGCAACAGGCCAACCGCGCACTGCTTCGCAACGCGATGGCTGCGGGCGGACTGCAGGTCTACTCCGGCGAATGGTGGCACTTCGACGGTCCCGGTGCCGGTGTGCAGCGGGCGATCTTGGACGTTCCGGTGAATTAGCCGCGAAGCGGCGCGAGACTCGATACCGTCGAGTCGTATCGGGGCAGGCCATCCTGCCGCGACGACAGGCGGTTCGACATGCGTTGCACCGGGCTTACCAATATCGGCGCACTGCTGGCCGGCGGTGCGGCGATACTCTCCGGCATCACGTCTGCAGCACCGAACCGTTCTTTCCCCCTGGATATTCCGCTCCTGACGGCGACGGTGCTCAACATGGGCGGCACGATGAGCCAACTCAGCGTTCCCCAGGACTCGCCAGAGTTCATCCGGTCCTATGTCGACGACATGTACCGCACCTACATCGCACCCAGCGGGTTGTGCACCGGCGGGGATCCCGGCTGCGCACGGGTGGGGGTTTACACACCAGAGCAATTCGGACTCGTGACCGGATGGCGAGACATGACATTCGACGCCTCGGTCAAGGCGGGGCTGGCCAACCTCGACAAGTGCATTCGCGGCATGTCCTGTGCCGTGACCGCTGCCCCCTACACGGCGACGCAGGACCATCCCCTGCCGGACAGGTCGTTCACCGTCGTCGGGTATTCACAGAGCGCCACCATCGCCAGTCGTGAGAAAGCCTTCCTTCTCGACCGTCCGCCGGACGCCGCGGTGAACTTCGTGCTCGTCGCCAATCCCAACCGGCCCAACGGCGGAATCCTGTCCCGGTTCACCGGTCTGCGCATCCCGGGTGTCACCTTCGACGCGGCGACCCCGACCGGCTCGTCGCCGTCGGCGCCCCTGACCACCGTCGACGTCGCCCGCCAGTACGACCTCATCGCGGACTTCCCGACCAATCCCCTCAACCTGCTCGCCGACATCAACGCCGTCCTGGGTTACTTCACCGTCCACGGCAAGCCGTTCTCCGGCGGAACACCGGAACCGCAAGGGCAACATCAGGATTCGACCTACTACCTGATCCCTACCCCCACGCTGCCATTACTGGCTCCGATCGACATTCTGCCCGCGGTGGGCCACCTGCTGGCTACGGTCCTCGATCCCCCACTTCGTGTCCTGGTGGAGGCCGGCTATGACCGGACCGTCAACCCCGGCGTGCCGCAGCGCGCGAGACTCGGGTACCTGCCCAACCCGGTCGTCACCGCACGAAACGCGCTCTCCGCCATCCCA
>CAIOYU010000277.1 GCA_903862565.1 uncultured Actinomycetes bacterium
TGACACTGCCGTTGGCGTTGTCCATCGCCGCCGACATCGATCGGAACTCAGGGCGGCTGGTGGCGTTCATGCTCGGCATGTCCTCGATCGGCCTGGCGCTGGGGCCGAGTCTTGCCGGACCACTCCTCGGCGGACAGGACACCACTCTGGGTGGCTGGGTGTTCGGCATCATCGGCCTGATCGCCGTCCCGCTCATCGTGCCGCCGGCACTGGCCGCAGACCGAGCCGTTCGCGCACGCCGAGACGAAGAGGCGTGCGAATTGGCGAGCGGCGTTGACAGTCAGGCGATTACGTAATCCTGTGCCGCTTCAGGACAGCGCGTAATCCGCCAGCGGAAAGCGATCCTGCTCCCGGACGGCACTGCGGATCGAGGTCGGCCGGAACAGCGGCGCCTCGCCGGAGCCGTTGAACCAGTATGACCGCGACCCGGCGCAATCACCGAGCACGAACACCGAATCGTCGAGCAGGCCGGTCATGCGCTCCAGGAAGCGCGCGTTCGCGTCCTCGGTGATCTCGAAGGTGTTCGCACCGCGGCGCTGCATTTCGCCGAAGAGCCGATTCATGTGCCGCATCTGGCACTCGACGCTGTCGAACCAGGACATGCCGACCCACGCGAACGGACTCGACAGTGAGAGGAAGTTCGGGAACCCGGGGACGGTCAGACCCTCATAAGCCTGGAACTTGTTCTCCCGCCACCACTTTCCGAGATTCCGACCCTCGCGGCCGAGAACCTCGAAAGCGGGCAGATTCGTATTCCACACGTCGAAACCGGTGGCCAGCACGAGTGTGTCCACAACGCGCTTCGAACCGTCGCGGGAGACCACGCCGTCGGGCTCGATGCGCTCGATGCCGGCGGTCTCCAAGTGGACGTTGGGCTTGTTGAACGTCCGGTAGTAGGTGTTGGACAGCGTGGGCCGCTTGCAGCCGTACTGATAGTGCGGCGTCATGGCGCGTCGCACCTTGCGGTCGCGCAACGACAGGAACCGGTGCAGCGCGGCGATGTAGCCGACCGCCGTGTTGATCGGCTTGAAGTAGCGGTACTTCCACATCGCGATCAGCACCAGCAGATCGGTGAAGTTGTCGGTGGACTTCCGCAGTGCCTGCTGGGTGAGCGGCCGGTTGGCGAAGGTCCGCTGAATGGCGGGGGCGAAGCCGAAGTCCATCTTGGGCAGTACCCAGATCGCGGTGCGCTGGTACACGGTCAGGTCGGCCGCCACCTTGGCCAGTTCCGGGATCAGTTGGACGCCGGTCGATCCGGTTCCGACGACCGCGACGCGACGCCCGTTCATCGAATAGCTGTCGTCCCACCTGGCTGCGTGCATGACGCGACCATCGAAGGTGTCCAGGCCGGGGATGTCGGGCATCTGCGGCTGGGACAGATAGCCGGTTGCGGCGATCAGGAACCGGGTTGTCAATGTCTCACCGCCGGCCAGGGTGACGACCCAGGACTTGGCGTCCTCGTCCCACCGGGCACCGTCGACGACGGTGTTGAACCGCATGTAGCGGCGCAGGTTGTACTTGTCGGCGACGTGTTCGGCGTAGCGCTTCAACTCCACTGCCGGCGCGTACAGCCGCGACCAGTACGGATTCGGCTCGAACCAGTACGAGTAGGTGGTCGAGGGAACATCGACGGTCAGCCCCGGGTAGTGGTTGACGTGCCAGGTCCCGCCGAGGTCGTCCTCACGGTCGATGATCGCCAGCTTGTCGTAGCCCATGCGGTTGAGCTGGATCGCCGCGCCCATGCCGCCGAAGCCGGCCCCGACGATGACCGCGTCGTAGTGCGGGCCGCTCACTTCGCGGCGCGGCTGATCGGGCTCTTGGCCAGGCCTGACCGTGAGGCCTTCGGCGCGGAGTCGGTTGCTTTGGCGGGGGTTGCGTCCACCGCAGGGGCTTCGGCGGCCGGCGCCTCGGGTGCCGTGGTCGGCGCGGACTGGGCCTCTGCGACTGCCGCGACCACGGAGGTCGCCGGTTGAACCCTGGACCGGCTGGCGCGGGCGGATGCCGCCGCCGGCGAAACCGGAGCCGCCGTGACTGCCGTCAGAGGGGCGGGCTCCGGCGCGACGGAATCCGAAGATCCGGGGCTCGTCGATGCCGCGGTGACGGCGGCGGCGGTCACTTCAACCGGCGCGGGCTTGTAGTTGAAGTCGTATTCGACGGGCACCGGCCCGTGCGACACCGGATAGTGCTCGAACGGGTTGGTCGGTGACGTCGGGACGTAGGTGAACGAATCCGGAACCCATCCGCCGGGCGCCCAGCCGACCGGCATGAACGGGTCATACGGGTTGCAGCTCGGGCAGAGCGCCTTCGCGAACGGCCGCAGGATGAACGCCGAGATCGAGTAGTACGGGTTCCACAGGACGCCCTGCGGGACGAACGGATTGAAACTGTTCCACAGTGACTTGGCGAACGTCGTGTAGGTGTCGACGATCTGGTTGACGGTCGGGATGGTGACCTTGCCCGGTGTGCTCCCCAGATAATTGACGAGCGACTTGAGGCTCTCGAACTGGTCGAGCTTCACCGTCTCGGCGTACCAGGGCACCGGGGCACCGGTCTGGCCCAGGTCGGCGTTCCACTGGCCTTCCTGGTCACTGACGGGATTGTTCGTCGGCGTGATCGGTTCGGCGAAGGTGTACCCGCGCTGGGTGTAGAAGGCGGTTCCCGGCACCTTGAACATGACGTTCAGCAGGGCGTTCAGATCGGGGCAGGGCGGGAA
>CAIOYU010000278.1 GCA_903862565.1 uncultured Actinomycetes bacterium
CATCGAGGCCGAAGACAAGTTGGAGCGCATTCGGCGCACGATTTTCCCCGAGGGCTGAGGTACCGGAGTTAGAACTTGATATCGCCGGCGATATCAAGTTTCGGAAAGCACCACATTGGTTCAGCGAGCGGCAAAATCGTGCCGCATGACCACTCGGCGAACTCGGGTAACGGCAGAACTGATCGGGTGTTTACCGCCACCCGGAACACACCGCGGTGTTCGGCGGCACGGAGGATCCCGATGTCAGAGATAACAGCTAAGGCGAAAATCAGCCGGGCCTGTCCAGCAAATGCTGTAATCAACCGCATCGGATCTATGTTTCTAAGGGGAAATGCACATATGACCACGCCGCCCACACCGCCGCCTGGATGGTATCCAGACCCCTCTGGCGGTCAGGGCCAACGATATTGGGACGGAGCCAACTGGACGGCCGTGGCACCTGCAGCAGCACCCGTCGCACCGCCGTCGGCGCCATTTGGGCCCGCTACACAGATTCCACAGCCGCCGAAGCCAGGGCTATCGACAGGCCTGAAAATTGGACTCGGTGTCGGCGGTGTTGCGTTAGCGATGGTGGCTCTCGGCTCGATAGGCGATAACGATGCTAAAAAGTCAGGCACTTCTTCGTCGTCAAGCCGGGTTAGTTCGCCCACTCCACAGGCGGAAACTCCGTCCGTACCTAAGACAAAGGAAGTTGCGCCGGCGGGCTCGGCGGTGCGCGATGGAAAGTTCGAGTTCGCGGTGGTGGATGTGAGCACCGCCAAGACGGTTGGCGCACCTGATGGCAATCCGTACATGCAGGAAACTGCGCAGGGAACCTTCCTCGTGGTCACGTTGAATGTCACCAACATTGGCGACGAGCCTCAGTCTTTTTTCGTCACCAACCAAAAACTGATCGATTCGCAGGGCCGCCAGTATGAACCCTCGAGCAAGGCCGACCTCTACATGAACGAAGACGCGCTTGGGACCGACATCAACCCCGGCAATTCGATCAAGGTCAAAGCGGCGTTCGATGTCGCGCCCGGTATCGTCGCAAGCGCACTTGAGTTGCACGACTCGATGTTCTCGGGCGGTGTCTCGGTCGCGTTGCCCGGTCGGGTGGGTTAACATCCAGTCGGGTAACGCGCCGCGCATCGCGCGATGCTTACCTCAATTCACGGGCTTCGCCTTGGCACCTAGCAATGTCGCCGTAAGCGGACACCGCCGCTATCGCGGCGGACCTAAACCGTACGTGTAACTGCCGGTGTCCCAATTCATGGTGGCGTGGTATATCTTGCCGCTGAGCGTTCCGTCACCGTTGTCCGTGACAGCCGCAAAACATTCAAAGATTGTGGCTTGGGCGGTCAAGTCATCGGTCTTTCCGCCACCCACCGGGTCGCATGAGACAGACAACACCGGTCCGTCAAACAGTCCTTCGCGGCCTTGTTTCTCGGCGAAGTCCTTGATGGTGTCTTCCATTTCCCTGATGGCCTCAAGGCGTTCGGCTTGCTTGGCCTCGGCTGCTCGTCGAACGCGATCAGCCTCCGCAGCGGCAGCCGCTTTTGCGTCGGCGGCTGCGTTTGCGTCGGCGGCTGCTTTCGCGTCGGCGGCTGCTTTCGCATCGGCAGCCGCTTTCGCATCGGCCGACGCTTTTGATGATGAAGCCGCGATTGCCGCGTTTCGCATCTGAGTATCTTGGTTGTTTTTCCACAGCAGAGCTCCGACCGCGGCCGCCACGAGAACGCAGAATGCTACGACAGTGGCGACGCTGGTCTTGCTCTTGGCTCCAGTGCCAGTCGCATCCGGGAGCGACTGCCAACGTTGACCGTCCCAATACCCCTGGCCGCCTTGAGGCAATGGATACCAACCGGGAGGGGTCTCGCCTGGTTGACCGGACATTCGATCATGGGCCTTCCACTGGCTGCTGTTTTGTACCAGGCGCTAGGCGGCAAATCGGGGAGCGCTCGCCACATGAAAACCGATTGGCCGCAATCAGACGCACTCAAGCGAGCGTGCCGTAATGATAGGCGCTCACGTCTGTTGGAGCACGGCGAATCTAGCAAAATCTGGAGGGAGAGGAACCTGAAGGGTCAACAATTAGTCGATATAAACGATCAAGCCGACCCCGTAAGAGTTCACGCCCACGCAACGCTTCGCTTCCCGCCAGAAAGTAGTACCCGTTGGGGTGCATTGCATCGTGTACGACTGGTGAGTTATCGGGCTGTATGCCGTGACGATAGTCCCGGGCTGGTCGTACCAAGCAAAGCGCACATTGTCTGCGAAAGCGCAGCTCGTATCTGCCGTTGTTACCCCGCTCATTCCCGAGGGACAAATGGTGAAGTTATCCGCGTTGGCCGGCGACGCCGTGGCAGTTCCCGCGGCTGCCGTGATGCCTGCGAGCACGGCAGCGGCGCCTAAGCGAGCCGAGCCGGAAATTGAGTTTATCACGATGGCACCCCAAATTCTTCGCCCCAAATGGGTGGTCAAAAGCGCGACCTATGTAGGGAGACAACGGTATCGACCGTGGATGTAATCGTCAGCACTTTTCTGACTTTTCTCATCGAATTCTTCGGTGGTGGAGGAGTCCGCCATTCAAGCCAGGATCCTCGTGTGATTCCCCTCGCCAGCGTCGCACTCTGCGTTATGTTGCCAATTAGGGTTCTAGGATCTCCGATGGTCCTAAATGCGGGGGAGATCGACATGGACCAGTGCAGAACGACGACAACCG
>CAIOYU010000279.1 GCA_903862565.1 uncultured Actinomycetes bacterium
AGCAGCGTGCCGCCATGAACCTTCCCGGAGAAGTTGGCCATATCCGGGGTCATCAACACCGTCATCGACAGAGTTTTCGGGCGTTCGTGCTGCTCCATAGGCAACATCATGGCGGTTGGTCGAATTCAACCTCTACGGTTAGCCAAAACCGTCCCTGTGCAAGGAGCGCTCATGCCCGTCATCGTCGTCGCCTCGTTCACCGCCAAACCGGAATCCGTGGACGCTGTGCGCGCCGCCTGCACGAAAGCCATTGAGGCGGTGCACGACGAGCCGGGTTGCGAGTTGTACTCGCTGCATCAGACCGGCGACACTTTCGTGTTCATCGAACAGTGGGCCGACGCGGAGGCACTCAAGACGCACGGCGCCGCACCGGCCGTCGGCGCGCTGTTCGCCGAAATCGGCGAACACCTTGCCGGCGCACCGGACCTCAAGATGCTCGAACCCATCCCTGCCGGGGACCGGGCCAAAGGCCAACTGCGCGCCTGACGCAGGGGGGCTCGACGGGTCGGGCCTGTGACCCTTGCGTCAGTTGACCCTACCGACCGGACAGTTTCCAGCCCCACCCTCGCCGGCCCAGTCCTCCCCGTTCGGGCAGGTGGCCGGATTTTGGTAACCGAAGCCGATCTTGTAGTCGGCCCACTTCACGCTGTAAGCGGTGATGTTCTGAAACGTTGCGCCGGTGAGATCCGCGTTATAGAACGTCGCGGCGTCCAGGATCGCACACGGGTTGTCGTTGTCGCCTTCGCAGTAACCCAACGCAAACGCGGCGTTCTGCAACCTAGCCCCAGTGAGATCGGCCGATGCCAGGCTCAACGGCCTGGCGCCGTAGCCGTCATCGGTGACAAATTGCGCATTGCTCAGATTTGCGTCGACCAGGGTCGCCCCCGTGAGATCGGCTCCGCCATTCCCGACGTTATCCACCCCGTCGGGCACTCGACCCAGCAGGATCACGCCCGTTAGTTCCGCGCCTGTCACCACGTTCGGGAACTTCGGCGACCTCGTGGTGGTCTACGCCGGTAGCGGTGGAGACGGCGGGGACGCCGCCAAGGGCTCCGCCGGCACCGGCGGCCGCGGCGGCGACGCCGATGTGACCGGCAACGGCAATGGGAAGTTCACAGCGGGCGCCAACGGCGGCTACGGCGGCTATGGCGGAGACAGCGATGACGGAGCTGGCGGCAGTGGCGGCACTGGCGGAAACGCCAGGGTCACCGGTAACAATGCCTACTCGTTCGCCGGCGACGGCGGAGGTGGCGGCGATGGAACTTCCTCCGGCGGCGCCGGAGGCCAGGGCGGCGACACCGCTCTGACCGGAGACGGTCTGACATTCGGCCTCGAGACCTCGCTCGCCGGCGATGGCGGCAGAGGCGGTGACGCCACCGACGGCCTGGCAGGCTCCGGCGGCAACGGCGGCGCGGCTTCTGCAATCGGCGCCCGCGCGGCCGGGATCGCCGGCGATGGAGGTAGCGCCGGCTCCTCGGGTACTGGTGACGGCGGTGCCGGCGGCAGGGGCGGTGACGCGACAGCAGTGGGCCCCTCATCCCAGGCCGACTCCGGAGACGGCGGCAACGGCGGCGACTCCGACACCGGAAACGGTGGCCAGGCGGGCAGCGCCGGCAACGCCAGCGTCGTCTCCAACACTGCAACCACCGCCGAATCCGCAGCTGCCTTCGGCGGTTACGGCGGCCGGGGAGGAGCCAGTCGAACCGGCCTAGCCGGTAACGGCGGCGACGGTGGCGTCGCATCCGGCACGCTCAACGGTGATGCCTTGGGGTCCTCCGCGTTCGTCTTGGCCGGAGGCCGGGGAGGTAGCGGTGGCAGTACCGACACCGGAACCTCTGGCAGGGGCGGCAGCGGCGGCAACACCCGCGGACTCATCACCGGAGTCGGAGACTCTGGTAGTGCAGCCCAGGCACCCGCGGCGATCATCCGCAGTGGCAATGGCGGCAACGGCGGCGCGGTTGACACCACCGGTACAGGTGGCAACGGCGGTAACGGCGGGACGGTGACGTTCACCGGTAACAGCCTCAATTCCTACGGTAACTACGGGGACATCAACGTCGTCGGCGGCAGTGGCGGCACCGGCGCGAGCGGCGGTGCCGGCGGCGGAACCGGTGGCAACGGCGGCGGCGTCGACGGCTCCGGCAATCTGCTGGACCTCACTGCCGGTCGTGGCGGCGCCGGGGGTGCCGCCCAGAGCGGCGCCGGCGGCGCCGGCGGCGCCGGCGGCGGAGCTGTTTATGCCGGGGGTGTCGGCGGTTGGATCATCGGCGGAATCGGCGGAACCGGTGGATCCGGTCAGACCGGCGGTGCTGGAGGTACCGGCGGCGCAGTCTCGGCCCAGGGCAACACCACCTCCGCCAAGGCCGGCAACGGCGGGAATGGCGGAAATGGCGACAACCAAAGCGGCACAGGCGGAAACGGAGGCAGTGTTTCTACGCAAGGCAATTCCACCTTTGCCTTGGCCGGCGATGGCGGCAACGGGGGCAACGTGGCTACCAAAGGCAACGCCGCCAGCGGCGGCTATGGCGGCAGCACCAACTCCAGCGGCGATAACACCAAAGCCTTCGCCGGCGACGGTGGGTCCGGCGGAAATACCGCCAATGGCAACGCAGGGCAGGGCGGCAGCGGCGGAAACGCCTCGACTGCCGGCAATGTCACGATCAGCGCACCCGACCAGGTGCTGGCCGTCGCGGGCAACGGCGGGAGCGGCGGAAAGGCGACCGCAGGTACTGGAGGGCTCGGAGGCGCCGGTGGCGCAGCCACCGTCTCCGGCAACGGCCTACTGCCATCGCTGACCGAGGTCCAGATCGGCGCCATCGGCGGCGACGGCGGAAACGGCGGCCTCGGCAGCACGAAGGGCGGTGGCGGCGGAAACGGCGGCAGCGCAACCGCCACAGGGGTCAACAACTTCGCCGGCGGCGGCGATGGCGGTGACGCCGCAGCAGCCGGACCATCTGCCGGCGGCAAGGGCGGCACGGCGACGGCCACCAACACCGGATCGGTGCAGGCTCAGGGCACCCCGGGCGCGAACGTACCGTGATCAGCAGGTAGCGGGAGTCAGATCTCCAGCGCCGTCGGCGCGCGAGTGGGAGGACAGTTACGCGCCTGACGCGCGCGCGGAATGTCCTACCGCACTGGCGTGAGCTGTTCACAGGGCGCCCACGCCGCCCCGGGATAGGTGCCCTGCACTCGAACGATGACGGCGTTCAACGTCCGCGGCGAGATGAAGACACCGTCGCCCTGGCTGAACGGCTCGGCGAACACCGACAGCGCCCACACCATGGCAGCGGTG
>CAIOYU010000280.1 GCA_903862565.1 uncultured Actinomycetes bacterium
GATGCCGATCTCGTCGCAGATGGACTTGACGAAAGCGCGGTTCTCGTCGGGGAACTTCGCCTTCGACCAGGCGGAGATAAAGGAGTCTTCGTAGGCGATGGCGTTCATGGCAGTCGAGGATAGGGGCCGGGGCTGACAGCCTGGGGGAGGGCGGCCACCGCACTTACTAGTGAGTGGATGTTGGGTCCAATTTGCTGTTTTGGTTTAACAAATGGCTCAATCGCCGTCGGCGGTCGGGCAAACACCGCTGAGTGACAGTTCGTAGATTCCGCGCCGGGCGTCCCGCACCGCTCGGCGCTTGTTCGATTAGTTTGCCCGAACGAATGGCCGCGTGATGTGTCATGTGATTGTGGGGCTCGCCGGTCTCAATGGCCAGCTCGGTCGGGAAGAGCGCCGCTAGTCCGTTGGCGCTCGGATGGCACTTCCTCTGAACAGCATCTATCTGGATAATGGAACGATAACGTGACATCCGATAAGTGTTACGGTACCGTGACAGCCATGGCTGACGGTGTGCAGGACGACCTCGAAAAAATCGGTGCAACGTTACGCGATGCACGCCTCCAAGCGTTGCTCAGCCAGTCCGAAGTCGGCCAGCGCGCCGGCGTCTCACGGCAGCTAGTTAGCCGCATAGAACAAGGCCTCAATGGCGAAATTACCGCCTACGCTGCCGTCGCGGTCGCGCTCGAGTACCGGCTATCCGTGGCGCCGACCGGTAGAGAACCCACAGGTCTCGACTTCACACTCGACCTCACCTGAGCCCTTCAACTTTTACCAAAGGAGCGCAACATGAACCCCGACAAAATCGCTAAGTACGCCGAGAGAGTCGCCAAGCTGCTCCGACAGGCAGAAGCTGTCGCCGGGACACCTGAAGAAGGTGTCTTCCAGGCTCGCGCGTTCGAAATCATGGCGAAATACGGCATCGCCGAGGCCATGGTGCGCGCCAGACGCCATGGACTCGACACCGCCGAAATCTCCGGCGCGATCGAGCACATCTTCGATATCACCGGCACCTACGCCAACGCGCAGATGCTCTTACTTGCCGGCATGGGACGCTCCCTTCACTGCAAGGGTGCTTGGCGGGGCGTGCGCGGTGGCGGTATCCAGCTTTACTTATACGGGATGCCCGATCACATGGAACGTGTCAAGTTCCTGTGGGGTCTTCTTGGACCGCAGGCTGTGCGCTTGGCCGGAATAGTCCGTCCCGCAGGCGATTCCGCCTCGCCCGGCTGCGTGAGGGTCTACCGGCGCAGCTGGATGGCCGGTTTCGCCAACGCCATCGAGACCCGCATCCTCGAACAAGAGAACAAGGCTATCGAAGGGGTGAGCGGTGCCCTGGTCCTCTACAAGAGCGATGAACAACGCGCTGCGGATGCACTCAAACGCCGTCACCCTAGCCTCCGGGATGCGCGCCGCTCATCACGCCGAGTGGACTACAGCGGGTACTGGCACGGCCAGCGCGACGGCCGCTCCACATCTTTCAATCGAGCACTCGGCCCGCTAAAGGAACGCCCACAACAGTTATCTCTGTTTGAGTCGTAGCCACGAATACCGGCGGCCTGGCGCCCGGCTCCCATCGGTCTAGTCCGAGTTGTCCCCGTCGGGATTGTCCTTCTGGAACTCGGCAATCAGCGCGTCGACGTCCACCGAGCTGAC
>CAIOYU010000281.1 GCA_903862565.1 uncultured Actinomycetes bacterium
ATCACCGCCCCGGCGGCGCGTAAACGCCGCACCACTTCGGAGTCCGCGGTGGCCTCGAGGTCGTACGCGCTGCTGCCGTAACAGGTGAATTCACCGGCGACGTCGGAGTCGTCCTTGATCGCGATCGGAACACCGAGCAGCGGCAGGCGCTCCCCCGCGTCGAGCCGCTCCTGCGCGGCGGCCGCCTCCCGTCGGGCGTTGTCCGCCATGACGATTCGGTAGGACCGCAACTCACGGTCGACCCGCGCGATGCGGTCGAGGTACATCTGCACCAACGCTGGCGCGGTGATGGCGCGGGCCGCGAGCAGACGGGCCTGCTCGGCGGCCCCGGCAAAGGCGATATCGGTGACGTCCACTCACCGCAGCGTAGCGGCAAGCCCGCTGCAGCAACCCGCTACGGTGATCCGATGCCATGTGTCTTCTGCGAGATCGTCGCCGGGGCCGCGCCGGCCGTGCGCGTCTACGAGGACGACGACTTCCTGGGCCTGCTGGACATTCGCCCGTTCACCCGCGGTCACACCCTGGTGATCCCCAAGCAGCACAGCGTCGACCTCACCGACACCCCCGCCCCGACCCTGGCCGGCCTGATCGCCGTCGGGCAGCGGATCGCCCGCGCGGCACGCGCCTCCGGCCTCGGCGCCACCGGCACCAACATCGCCATCAATGACGGCAAATCCGCCTTCCAGACGGTGTTCCACATCCACCTGCACGTGATCCCCCGCCGCGACGGCGACAAGGCGTCCTTCCTCAAAGGCATGCTGGTGCGCCGCGACCCCGACCGGGAGGCCACCGGCAGGATGCTGCGCGACGCCCTCGCGGCGCTGCCGTGATTGTCGGCACCGGGGTCTAACGTCGTCGGCGTGGCCAAAGCTCGCTCGCAGTTCCGGTGTTCGGAGTGCCGGCACGTGTCGGCCAAGTGGGTCGGACGCTGTCCCGACTGCGCCACCTGGGGCACCGTCGAAGAGGTCGTGATCACCGCGGTCGCCGGCGACCTCTCGCAGCGCGCGGCGGTCCCGTCGACCCCGGCGGTGCGGATCAGTTCGATCGACCCGCAGCGCACCCGCCACTTCCCCACCGGGGTGAGCGAACTCGACCGGGTGCTCGGCGGCGGGATGGTTCCCGGGTCGGTCACCCTGCTAGCCGGTGATCCCGGAGTCGGAAAGTCGACACTGCTGCTCGAGGTCGCCCACCGCTGGGCCACGGCGGGCCGCCGATCCCTGTACGTCTCGGGCGAGGAGTCGGCCGGCCAGATCCGGATGCGGGCCGAGCGCACCGGATGCAATCACGACGAGGTCTTTCTGGCGGCGGAGTCCGACGTCAACACCGTGCTGGGCCACATCGACGCCGTCGACCCCAGCCTGGTGGTCGTCGACTCGGTGCAGACGATGACCGCCGGCCACACCGACGGGGTTGTGGGCGGGGTCACCCAGGTACGCGCCGTGACGTCGACGCTGACCGCCGCCGCAAAGTCCGCCGGGGTGGCGATGGTGCTCGTCGGACACGTCACCAAGGACGGATCCATCGCGGGCCCAAGGACTTTGGAACATCTGGTCGACGTGGTGCTGCATTTCGAAGGCGACTACAACACCCCGATCCGGATGGTCCGCGGGATCAAGAACCGGTTCGGCGCAGCCGACGAGGTCGGCTGTTTCCTGTTGCAGGAGAGCGGTATCGAGTGCGTCGCCGATCCGTCCGGGTTGTTCCTCGACCAGCGCGAGAACCCGGTGCCCGGGACCGCCATCACCGTCACCCTGGACGGAAAGCGTCCGCTGCTCGGCGAGATTCAGGCACTGCTGACCTCACCGCCCTACGAGAAGGCGCCGCGACGGATCGTGGTCAGCGGAATGGACCAGTCCCGGGTGTCCATGATCACCGCGGTGCTGGACAAGCGCGCCGGGTTCCCGGTCGGCATGCTCGACCTCTATCTGTCGACCGTCGGCGGGATGCGGTTGACGGATCCATCCTCCGACCTGGCCATCGCGGCCGCTATGGCCTCGGCAGTGATGAACCGTGCGCTGCCGTCGAATCTGGTGGTCTTCGGCGAGGTCGGCCTTGCCGGCGACCTGCGACGGGTCACCGGGATGGAGCGCCGACTCGCCGAGGCGGCACGGATGGGATTCACCACCGCCGTCGTTCCCGCCGGGTGCGGACCGGCACCGGACGGCATGCGCACGGTGGAGTCGACCACCGTCACCGAGGCGTTGCGCGCGGTGCTCGCACTCGCCCGGTCCTGATGCCCGCCCGGCGGGCGGCCTCACCGAAGACGTCGTCGAGCATGTCCGGGGTCAGCCTTCCGGTGAACATGTTCTGCTGGCTGGGGTGGTAGCACCCCAAAAGGGTCACACCCGACACCGCTGCAACGGCGGCATGGCCGAATTTGGGCTTCGGCGTGCGAGATTCGGCCAGCAGTCGCAGGGCGGCCTGCCAGGCGAATCCGCCGAGAGCCACCACCACCTTGACCGACGGCGCGATCAGCCGCCACTCCGCGGCGAGCCAGGGCTCACAGGCCGAGCGCTCCTGCGGGGTCGGGGCGTTGCCCGGGGGCGCGCACCGCACCGCCGCCACGATGCGAATGTGCTTGGTGGACAGGCCGTCTGCCGCATCCACACTGATCGGGGAGTTCACCAGCCCGACCCGGTGCAACGAGGCGAACAACTGATCACCGGAGCGATCGCCGGTGAACACCCGGCCGGTGCGGTTGCCGCCGTGCGCCGCCGGGGCCAAACCGAGCACCAGAATCCGGGGCCGTTCCGATCCCCACCCGGTGATGGGCCGCCCCCAGTACGGCTCGCCGAGGAAGGCCCGGCGCTTGAGCCCCGCCACCTCCTCGCGCCAGTCCACCAGTCGCGGACACGCCCGGCAGACGCTCACCGCGGCGTCCAGAGCCCCGATGTCGCCCACCGACTTCGCCAGGGCCGCCACCTCGCCCGCACCGTGCGCGACGGGAGTGCCGGCATCGGCGGGATCGCCCGGCCAGCCCGAACCGGGAGGCACCGGCGAATCGAAGATCGTGCCGGTTCTGGGGTGAGGCAACGGGGTCACGAAACTATGCTGCCTCGGTGAGCACCACACGCGGCCCCGTGCTGCTGATTCTGTCGTCGGCGTTTCTGGCCGCCGGCGCCAACGGAATCTCGATGGTGGCGTTCCCGTGGCTCGTGTTGCAGCGCACCGGCAGCGCCACCGACGCCTCGATCGTTGCGGCCGCGGCCACCCTGCCCCTGCTGTTCGCCACCCTGGTGGCCGGCACCGCCGTCGATTTCCTGGGACGTCGGCGGGTCGCGATCCTGTCCGACACGATGTCGGCGGTCTCGGTCGCGGCCATCCCGGTCCTGGTCATGACCGTCGGCGATCGTGCGATCACCACCGTCGTGCTGGCTGCGTTGGCCGCCGCCGGGTCGTTCTTCGACCCGGGCGGCATGACGGCCCGGCAGTCGATGCTGCCCGAGGCCGCCGCACGCGCCAAATGGACCCTGGACCACACCAACAGCATGTACGAGGCGGCGTTCAACCTCGCCTACATCGCCGGGCCGGGTGTCGGCGGCCTGCTGATCGCGACTATCGGCGGCGTCAACACCATGTGGGTGACCGCCGCGGCGTTCGCGTGTTCGATCCTGGCGATGGCGGTGCTGCGCCTGCCCGGAGCCGACCGCCCCGAACCCGACGACCGCCCCGACGGCGTGGTCTCCGGTCTGATGGAAGGCCTGAAGTTCGTCTGGTCCAACCGGGTGCTGCGCACGCTGGGCCTGATCGACCTGTCGGTCACCGGCCTGTACCTGCCCATGGAAAGCGTGCTGTTTCCCAAGTACTTCACCGACCGCAACGAGCCCGCACAACTGGGCTGGGTGTTGATGGCGCTGTCGATCGGCGGACTGGTGGGCGCACTGAGTTGGACCGTGCTGTCGCGGTTCTCCAGCAAGCGCAGGACGGTGCTGACGGCAGTGCTGACCTTTGGTGTCGCCTCGGTGGTGATCGCCACCCTGCCGCCGCTGCCGGTGATCCTGGTGCTGGGCGCCATCATCGGGTTGGTGTACGGACCGATCGGGCCGATCTACAACTCGGTGATGCAGACCCGCACGCCGGAACACCTGCGCGGTCGGGTGCTCGGGGTGATGACCTCGATGACCTACTCGGCCGGGCCGGTGGGCTTCATGCTGGCCGGTCCGTTGATCGACAAGTTCGGTCTGAAGGCGGCGTTCCTGGGTCTGGCGCTGCCGATCCTGGTGATCGGCCTGCTGTGCCCGTGGATTCCGGGACTGCGGGAGCTGGATCAGGAGCCGGATGAGGCGCCGGCCGCCCCCTCATAAGATGACGTCCATGGTTGACGTCACGGGTCTGGCCGCCGAACTCGGCGAGGGCGTGCTCGTCACCGACCCCGACATCCTCGGCTCCTACCGCCATGACCGCGCCATGGACCCGGCCGCGGGCATGCCCCTGGCGGTGGTGCGGCCCACCACCACCGAGCAGGTGCAGGCCGTCTTGCGGTGGGCCAGCGCCCATCGGGTGCCGGTGGTGCCGCGTGGCGCGGGCACCGGTCTGTCCGGCGGGGCGACGGCCGTCGACGGCGGCCTCGTGCTGTCGACGGAGAAGATGCGCACGATCACCGTCGACCCGGTCACCCGCACCGCGGTGGTGCAACCCGGGTTGCTCAACGCCGAGGTGAAGAAGGCCGTCGGCGAGTACGGCCTCTGGTATCCCCCCGACCCGTCGTCGTACGAGATCTGCAGTATCGGCGGCAACATCGCCACCAACGCGGGCGGTCTCTGCTGCGTAAAGTACGGCGTCACAACCGATTACGTTCTGGGCCTGCAGGTGGTGCTGGCCGACGGCACCGCGGTGCGCCTGGGCGGCCCGCGACTCAAGGACGTCGCCGGGCTGAGCCTGACCAAACTGTTCGTGGGCAGCGAGGGCACCCTGGGGGTGGTCACCGAGGTGACCCTGCGACTACTGCCACCCCAGCACGTCGGGGCCACCGTGGTCGCCACGTTCGACTCGATCGAAGCCGCGGCGAGTTCGGTGGTCACCATCACCAACAAGATCCGGCCGTCGATGCTGGAGTTCATGGACTCCGCGTCGATCAACGCCGTCGAGGACAAACTGCGGATGGGCCTGGACCGCGACGCCGCGGCGATGATGGTGGCCGCCTCCGACGACCGCGGACCGGCAGGCGCGGAGGACGCCGCGTTCATGGCCCGGGTGTTCACCGAAGCCGGCGCCAAGGAGTGCTTTTCGACCGATGACCCGGTGGAGGGCGAGGCGTTCGTGGCGGCCCGTCGCTACGCCATCATCGCCGTGGAGGACAAGGGTTCGCTGCTTCTCGAGGACGTCGGGGTGCCGCTACCCCGGTTGGCGGACCTGGTCGGCGGGGTGGCGCGGATCGCCGAGGACGCCGACCTGACGATCGCTGTGGTGGCGCACGCCGGTGACGGCAACACCCATCCGTTGATCGTCTATGACCCCACCGATGCCGCGATGACCGCCCGCGCCCAGAAGGCGTTCGGCGACATCATGGACCTCGCCGTCGGGTTGGGCGGCACCATCACCGGCGAGCACGGCGTGGGCCGGCTGAAGAAGCCCTGGTTGGCCGGCCAGATCGGCCCGGAGGCAATGGAACTCAACCGACGCATCAAGGCCGCGCTGGATCCCGACGGAATCCTGAACCCGGGTGCGGTGTTCTGAGGGCCGGCGGCCTTGCCACGGGGGCCGATTTCGGCCCCTCGAGTCTCATCAGCACCTCGCCGGTGGGTGTTTGTGTGAAGCTAACGTCACTCGCGCCGTCGAGGGTGAAGATAGCTTCACGCCCGACCCGAGTCCCGCAACGGCCGCCCCCACCGGAGGACTTCTAGGAGCGCACCCGCGTGAACCGGTGCAGCACCCACGCCACCGGGATGCTCAAGCCCAGCGTCACCACGAAGAGCACCGGCATCGATCCGGTGTAGACCCGCCAGTGCAGCACGTTGACCATCGCGATTTCCATCACGACCAGGTGCACCAGAAAGATCTCGTAGGAGATCTCACCGAGCCACACCAGTGGGCGGCTGGCCAGAAACCGCTCGTACCAACCCTTGTCGCCCAGTGCGGGCGGCGCCACGATCAGCGTCGCGATCGCCATGTAGAAAAAGATCTTCGCGATCGACTGCGCCAGACCGCTGGGCGACGTCGTCGCCTCTCCGGCGACCGGCGTGGAGGCGATGAAGAAACACACCACCGCCAACGGGACCGCGATGAACCAGTAGCAGCGAACCGCCTTCGCCGCCAGCACCGTCAGCACCATGCCCCCGAGGAACCAGGCCAGATAGCCGGGAAGCCACAACCGTGCTCCGTCGGGTAACTGAACGCCACCGCCGTGATCGGCGCTGTGCACCAACACCATCCAGCCCGGACTGATCAGCGTCAGCACCGCCAACCCGCCCAGCAACAGCGACGGCCGCCATCGCCGCCGGCACAGCGCCACCAAGAGCAGCCAGGCGAGAATCGGCAGCGCCACGTAGAACGCGACTTCGACTGCCAGACTCCACATCTGAGTCAGTCCCTGGTGGATGTGGGAGAACATGTAGGCGTCGCTGTAGATCTGGGTCAGGGTGAGGTTGCGGAACAGCCCGTACCAACTGTGCCCGGGGTTCGGGCCGGCATCGCGAAACTGGTAGAGCAGGAAGGCCGCCAGCACCGTGACGACGTAGGCGGGCATGATGCGCTGCACCCGGTGCCGGGCGTACCGCCACAGCGACGGCCAGGCGGACCCGTTCACCACGGATTTCACCCACGGACCGAACAGCAGATACCCCGACAGGACGAAGAAGATCGGGACGCCGATCTCCAGGCGCGCGAACATCAGACCGACGTAGCCATGGGTGTACTTGCCGGTGGTGTATGCGGCATGCGTGGCGATCACCAGCAGGGCGGCGACGGCGCGAATTCCGGTGAGCGACGGCACCCGGTCGACCGCCGAGACGGCTTCGAGACCACCCTGGTCGATGTCGCGGGCGTCGGTCATGGCTCCTTGCGCCGCGGCTTCCTGACGGTCGGATGCTCGTCGTGGCCCGACGGCGCGCGGTCGAGGCGCAATTCGATGAGGACACCGGAAATCCGGGTGCTCTCAAGCTTTTTCCAGGCCTCCTTGGGAAGCCTGGCCGGCAGTTCCACCAGCGAGTGGTCGGCCTTGATGGTGATGTGCCCGAAATCGCTGCGGTGCAGGCCGCCCTCGTTTGCGATGGCCCCGACGATCGAACCCGGGCCGACCTTGTGCCGCTTGCCCACCGCGATCCGGTAGGTGGCCAGCTCGGTGCGGGTACTGCGTGGCGCACGCTCGCGTTCCGGCCGCTCGTCGCGCTCGCGGCGTTTCTCCGGGGGCGGCTCGGTCATGAGGAACTCCGCCCCGGCGCGGGCCTGAACCGCCAGTGCGGCGGCGATATCGGCCATCGGGACGTCATGGTCGCGCCCGTACTGCTCGACGAGCTTGCGATACACGTCGAAACCCGGACCGCCGATCGCGTCGGTGATGGACTCGCGGAACTTCTCGACCCGCTGGGCGTTGACGTCGTCGACCGACGGCAGATCGACCTCGGTGATGGGCTGCCGCGTCACCTTCTCGATGGACTTGAGCAGATGCCGTTCCCGCGGTGAGACGAACAGCAGCGCGTTGCCTGAGCGTCCGGCCCGGCCGGTGCGCCCGATCCGGTGCACGTAGGACTCCGGATCGTGCGGAATGTCGTAGTTCACCACGTGCGAGATACGTTCCACGTCAAGGCCTCTGGCCGCGACGTCGGTGGCCACCAGAATGTCGATCGAGCCGTCCTTCAGGGCGGCGATGGTGCGCTCCCGCACCGCCTGTGCGACGTCACCGTTGATCGCGGCCGCGGAAAATCCACGGGCACGGAGCTTTTCGGCGACCTCCTCGGTGGCCTGCTTGGTGCGGACGAAGACGATCATCGCCTCGAACGGCTCGACCTCGAGCACTCGGGTCAGCGCATCCATCTTGCGGTTCCCGGCGACCTGGATGTACCGCTGGGTGATGTTCTCGGCCGTGGCGGTCTTCGACTTGACCGCCACTGTGACGGCATCGTGCAGGTATTTCGTGGTGATCTTGCGGATGGCCGGCGGCATCGTGGCCGAGAACAGCGCCACCTGCTTGTACTCCGGGGTGTCGGCCAGGATTCGTTCGACGTCCTCGGCGAAGCCCATCTGCAGCATCTCGTCGGCCTCGTCGAGCACCAGGTAATCCAGATGCGACAGGTCCAGGGTGCCGCGCTCGAGATGGTCGATGACCCGCCCGGGTGTGCCGACCACCACCTGCGCCCCGCGCTTGAGGCCGGCCAACTGCACGGTGTAGGACTGGCCGCCGTAGATCGGGAGCACGCTGATCTTCGGAAGATGCGCGGCGTACCGGCTGAAGGCCTCGGCCACCTGCAACGCCAGTTCCCGGGTGGGGGCCAGCACCAGGGCCTGGGTCTGCTTGCTGGCGACGTCGATGCGCGACAGGATCGGGATGGCGAACGCGGCGGTTTTCCCCGTTCCGGTCTGCGCGAGACCCACCACGTCGGAGCCCGCCATCAGCGCCGGGATGGTGGCCGCCTGGATGGCCGACGGAGTCTCATAGCCGACATCGGTGACGGCCTGCAGCACCGCGGGGTGAATGCCGAGGTCGGCAAAGGTTTCAACAGGAGCGACGGCGGCGTCTGCGGGCACGTCTTCGTGGGGGCTCATCGGGAGATGAGTCTAGTGCCTTCGTAAAAGCCTGAGCGCGTCGAAGCCGGGCGGTCGGGACGGACGCCGGTACCGTGCTGCGGTGTGTGGGTTCGGCTAGGTGTCTCGGCGGCGGTCATTGCCGTCACTGCCGCCCTGGCGGGGTGCAGTTCCGGAGACTCCACGGTGTCCAAGACGCCCCTGCCGGCGACACCCGCCCCGGCCACGTCCTCATCGGCACAGGCGGCGCCCCCGCCGGCGGACACTGCACCGCCACCTGATCCGTGCACGGTCAACCTGGCCGCGCCGGTGATCGCCAAGGCGGTCTCGGAGTTGCCGCGCGATCCACGAAGCGACAAGGCCTGGAGCCCCCAGCCCCTGGCCGGCAACTTCAACGAGTGCGCGCAATTGTCGGCGGTGATCGTCAAGGCCGACACCGAGGACCCCAACCCCACCACCCGAGCGGTGATGTTCCACCTCGGCAAGTACATCCCTAATGGAGTGCCTGACACTTACGGGTTCAACGGGATTGACGAGAAGCAGAGCACCGGCGACACCGTCGCACTGACCTACGCCGGGGGGCTGGGGCTGCAGAGCGTGGTGAAGTTCCGCTGGAACGGCAATGGCGTCGAGCTGATCGGGAATACGGGGTGACGTGCCCCTGATCGACACCGTCGCCCCGCCCAGCCCTACAGTTGGCCGGTGCTCGTCGCTGATGACCGTGTCATCTACAGCGCCTCGGATCTGGCCGCCGCAGCGCGCTGCGAGTACTCTCTTCTGCGCGCCTTCGATGCCCAGTTGGGCTGGGGCCCTGGGGTTTCCGCTGACGACGAGCTACTCGCCCGCACCGCCACGCTCGGCGCGGATCACGAACAGCGCCATCTCGGCCACCTGCGTGACCGGGCTGGTAAGGCCACCGTCATCGGCCGGCCCGCCTACACCGTCGCCGGCCTGACCGCGGCGGCACAGGCGACACTGCGTGCGGTCGAGAGCCGCGCGCCGCTGATCGTGCAGGCGGCGATGTTCGACGGGCGCTTCGCCGGCTTCGCCGACTTCCTGGTGCTCGACGGATCCCGCTACCGACTGCAGGACACCAAGCTGGCCCGTTCGGTCAAGGTCACCGCGCTGCTCCAACTCGCCGCCTACGCCGATGCGCTGAGCAGAGCCGGGGTTCCCGTGCACGACGAGGTGGAACTGGTGCTCGGCGACGGCCGGGCGGTGGCCTACCGCGCCGGCGACCTGCTGCCGGTGTATCGCTCGCGCCGGGCGGCGCTGCAGCACCTCCTCGACCAGCACTACACCATCGGAGCGCCGGTGGAGTGGGCCGACGGGCATGTGCGCGCGTGCCTGTCCTGCCCTGAGTGCACCGCCGAACTCGCAGCTCGCGACGACCTCCTGCTGGTGGCCAACCTGCGCGTCGGCCAACGCGCCCGCCTCGTCGACGCCGGCGTCACCACCATGACTCAATTAGCCGGCCATTCCGGCGAGGTTCCCGGAATTCCGGCCCGCGCACTGAGCACCCTGACCGCCCAGGCGTCGCTGCAGCTCGCCCCGAGGGTGGACGGCAAGCCGCCCTACGAGGTCGTCGACCCGCAACCGCTGCGCCAGCTGCCCGACCCCGACCGCGGAGACATGTTCTTCGACTTCGAGGGGGATCCCTTGTGGAGCGGCGACGGCCGCGACTGGGGTCTTGAATATCTCTTCGGGGTGCTGACCATCGACCGAACCGAGCGGTTCCGGCCGCTGTGGGCGCACGGTCGCACCGAGGAACGCCGGGCCCTGCTCGACTTCCTGGAGATGGTGCGCGCACGCCGTCGCCGCTTCCCGAACATGCACATCTACCACTACGCGCCCTACGAGCGGACTGCGCTGCTGCGCCTGGCCGGACGCTACGGCGTGGGTGAGGACGACGTCGACGACCTCCTGCGCGACGGCGTGCTGGTGGACCTCTACCCGTTGGTGCGCAAGAGCATTCGGGTGGGCACCGCCAACTACAGCCTCAAGTCCCTCGAGCCGCTGTACATGGGCAACGACCTGCGCGCCGGAGACGTCACCACGGCAACCGACTCGATCACCATGTACGGCCGCTACTGCGAGATGAGGGCCGAGGGCCGCAAGGACGAGGCGGCACGCTTGCTCGCCGAGATCGGCGACTACAACCTCTACGACTGCCGATCCACCCGGAAGTTGCGGGACTGGCTGTTCACCCGGGCCATCGAAGCCGGGGTGCCGCCCCGCGGGCCGCAACCGGTGGCCGACGACGGCGACATCGAGATCGACGACGACCTGGCCCGTCAGCTGTCCGCGTTCGCCGGTGACGACCCGACCACCCGCACCGCCGAGCAGCAGGCCGTGGCCATGCTGGCTGCCGCCCGCGGCTACCACCGACGCGAGGACAAGCCGTTCTGGTGGGGCCACTTCGACCGACTCAACGCCCCTGTCGACGAATGGGCCGACACCACCGGGGTTTTCCTCGTCGAGTCCGCGGCGGTGCAGGCCGACTGGCAGGTGCCGCCGCGGGCGCGCAAACCACAGCGACGGACCCGACTGCGCGGGGCGATCGCCTCCGGCGAGTTGCGGCACGGCGAGGTGTACGCCCTGTACGAGGCCCCCGCCCCCGCGGGGTTGGCCGCCGACCCCGACCGGCGGGGCTGCGGTTCGGCCACCATCCTCGAGTCCGACGAGGATGGCACCGAGATCGTCATCCTCGAACGGGAACCCAAGCACGGCAGTGTTTTCCAGCAGCTTCCGTTCGCGCTGACCCCCGGTGCGCCGGTGGGCACCAAGCCGTTGCGCGAGAGCATCGAATCCGTCGTCGCGCAGGTCGGATCGGCCCTGCCGGACCTGCCGTCGACACCGGTGATCGACATCCTGGTGCGCCGCCCGCCGCGCACCCGGTCCGGTGCCGCTCTCCCCCGCACCGGCGACACCGTCGCCGACCTGACTGCCGCGCTGCGCGACCTCGACTCGTCCTACCTCGCGGTGCACGGGCCCCCCGGGACCGGCAAGACCCACACCGCCGCTCGCGTGATCGCCGCGCTGGTCAACGAGCACCAGTGGAACATCGGCGTTGTCGCCCAGTCGCATTCGGTGGTCGAGAATCTGTTCCGCGACCTGATCGCCGCCGGTGTCGACCCACAACGGGTGGGTAAGAAGACCTCCGGTGCCGGGCCCTGGCGCAACCTCGGGACCGACGAGTTCGGGTCATTCCTGGCGGAGAACGCCGCCGGCAACGCCGGTTGCGTGGTCGGTGGCACCGCGTGGGACTTCGCCCACCCCACCCGCATCGAACGGGGCAGCCTGGATCTGCTGGCCGTCGAGGAGGCCGGGCAGTTCAGCCTGGCCAACACCATCGCGGTGGCGCCGGCCGCACGCAATCTGTTGCTGCTCGGCGACCCCCAGCAGTTGCCGCAGGTCAGCCAAGGAACCCACCCCGAGCCGGTCGACGCCTCGGCGCTGGGCTGGCTGGTCGAGAGCGCGTACACCCTGCCGCCGGAGCGGGGCTACTTCCTGGACCGATCGCATCGCATGCACCCGGCGGTGTGCGCGGCGGTGTCGCGGCTGTCCTACGGAGGCCGGTTGCGCTCGGTCGAGGAGGTGACGGCCGCCCGACGGCTGGACGGACACCCGCCGGGGGTGTCGGTGCGACTGATCGACCACGACGGCAACTCCGTCGACAGCCCGGAGGAGGCCGACGCGATCGTCGCCGAGATCGCCGCGATGCTGGGCACACCGTGGACCGACGAGCACGGCACCCGGCCACTGCGGGCCGAGGACGTGCTGGTGGTGACGCCCTATAACGCCCAGGTGGTGCTGCTGCGCGACCGCCTGGACGCCGCCGGCCTGCGCGGGGTGAAGGCCGGAACCGTGGACAAGTTCCAGGGCCGGCAGGCCCCGGTGGTGTTCATCTCGATGGTCGCGTCCTCGATCGCGGAGGTGCCGCGTGGAATTGCGTTCCTGCTCAACAGGAATCGGCTCAACGTGGCGGTGAGCCGGGCCAAGTACGCGGCGATCGTCGTGCGGTCGGCGACGCTGACCGACTACCTGCCGTCTACCCCGGCCGGACTGGTCGACCTGGGGGCGTTCCTGGCAGTGTGTCAACCATGAGCCGTGCGACAACCACGAGCCGCGCGTCAGCCATGGTTGCGGAACTGACCGCCGTCGTCGGGACCGGGCACGTCAGCACCGACGCCGACGTGCTGGCCGGTCGCAGCGTGGACTGGACCGGCCGTTACCGCGGCCGGGCCGGCGCGTTGGTGCGGCCCGGGACCGCCGCCGAGGTGGCCGCGGTATTGCGGGTCTGCCGCGACGCCGGTGTCTGCCTCACCGTGCAGGGTGGTCGGACGTCAATGGTCGCCGGCACCGTTCCCGAACACGACGACGTGCTGCTGTCCACCGAGCGCCTGACCGAGATGGATGCGGTCGACACCACCGAGCGCCGGGTGCGGGTGGGCGCCGGGGTGACACTGGCCGCGGTGCACCGGGCGGCGTCGGACGCCGGACTGCTGTTCGGGGTCGACCTGGCCGCCCGGGACTCGGCGACCATCGGGGGAATGGCCGCCACCAACGCCGGCGGGCTACGCACGGTGCGCTACGGCAACATGAGCCGGCAGGTGGTCGGGCTGGATGTGGCACTCCCGGACGGCTCTGTGCTGCAGCGGCGTTCGCAGGTCAGCGCCGACAACACCGGCTACGACCTGGCCGCGTTGTTCGTCGGTTCGGAAGGCACCCTGGGCGTCATCACCGCGGTCGACCTGCGCGTGCATCCGGTTCCCCTGCACCGGGTGACCGCGCTGTGCGGGTTCGACGACCTCGACCCACTGATCGCCGCCGGGCGAATTTTTCGCGATGTCGACACCATCGCGGCCCTGGAACTCATCGACGGCCGCGCCGCGAGACTGACCGCCGACCGGTTGGGCGTCCCCGCACCGGTGCGGGCCGACTGGCTGCTGCTGGTCGAACTGGCCGGCGACACCGACCAGACGGGACGACTGGCTGCCCTCATCGACGATGCGGCCCCGGCCGCCGAACCTGCCGTCGGCGTCGATCCGATCGCCCAGCAACGGATCTGGCAACTACGGGATTCACTGACCGAGGCGATGGGGACGTTCGGACCACCGCTGAAATTCGATGTCTCACTTCCACTGTCGGCCATCGCGAAGTTCACCGCCGAAGCCGGGGCACTGACCACGGCCCACAGCCCGGAGGCCGTCGCGATGATCTTCGGCCACGTGGGCGAGGGCAACCTGCACCTGAACGTGCTGCACTGCCAGCCCGACCAGGAAGGGGCACTGGACGGCGCGATGATGGAACTCGTTGCAGCCCATGGCGGTAACGTCAGCTCCGAACACGGCGTCGGCAGCCGCAAACGCCCCTACCTGCCGATGTCCCGGCACGCCGCCGACATCGCCGCCATGCGCACCATCAAGGCGGCCTTCGACCCGACCGGTTACCTCAACCCCGCGGTGTTGTTCGACTCCAGACGCTAG
>CAIOYU010000282.1 GCA_903862565.1 uncultured Actinomycetes bacterium
CCGACGGTGATGGTGTCGATCACGGTGTTGACCGTCGGCGATTCGGAATAGGCGTCGATCACCGACACAGTTCCGTCGCCGTTCGCCACGTATGCCCTGGTAAAGGACGGGTTGAACGCCACCCCGTAGGGGTTCGGGCCGACCGTGATGGTGGCGACCACTGTGTTGAACGTCGCCGACGTGGAAGCGGTGTCGATCACCGACACGGTGCCGCTCGTCTCGTTGGTGACGTACAACTGACGCGCGTCGGGGTTCAGCGCCACCACGCGCGGCTTGGTGCCGACCGTGACGGTCGTCAGCACCGTATCGTCGCTCCGACGGATCACCGACACCGTGTTGTCCGCTGAGTTGGCGACGTAGGCGTAGTTGTCGCCGACTGCCACTCCTTCAGGCTTGTTGCCGACCGGGATCGTTGTCAGGAGGGTTGGGCTGCCTCCGGTGCTCAGTTTCATCACGGTGTTGTCGCCGTTGTTGGTGACGTAAGCGCGATTCCCCGTCGGGCTGAAGGCGACGCCCCAGGCCCCGGTTCCGACCGGGACGGTGCTGACGAGGTTGGTGGCGGTGTCGATCACCGAGACCGTGTTGCCGGTCCCGTCGCCGTTGTTGGTGACCCACACCTTGCCGGCGTCGATCTTCTCGGCCACCCCCAACGGTCCGGTGCCAACGGTGAATGTGCCGGTTACCGCGTGGGTGACCGCGTTGATCACCGACACCGTCGTGCCGGTGCCGCTGCCATTGTTCGCGACGTAGGCGACTGTGCCGAGCGGGCTGACCGCGATGCCCTGCGGGCCCGTCGTGGTGACCGTGGTGGCGACAGTGTTGGAGTCCGTGCTGACGACCGACACCACGTTGGACGAGAAGCCGCTGGCGTAGGCGTACGTCGGAGCGGGAGTCCCGTTGTCGCCCGGCGTCCCGACCGCGCCGCCGGCACCCGGGGTCCCGGCATCGCCGCCGAAGCCGCCGCGGATGACTCCCGTTGGGCCGGTGAGGGTTCCGTTGCCGCCGTTGCCGCCGTTACCGGCAGCGGTTCCGGTTCCGGTTCCGTTGCCGCCGTTGCCGCCGTTTCCGCCAGTCGCGCTGCCACCGTCGCCCACGGTCGCGGTCCCGCCGTTGGCGCCGTTTCCGGCCCGGGTTCCGCCGCCGTTGCCGCCATTGCCGCCGTTGCCGGCCAGCGCGATGGTGACTCCGTCGGCATTGCCGCCGATGCCGGCGGCGCCGCCGTTACCGGCACCCACGGAACTGCCGCCGTTGCCGCCGTTACCGCCGTAGGCATCCCCGTAGGGACTGGTGGCGTTGCCGCCGGTGCCGCCGTTGCCGCCGTTGCCGTCGGCGAGGGCACCACCGCCGTTGCCGCCGTTGCCACCGGTGGCACCAGTGGAGGTGGTGATTTTGTCGTCGGCGACGGCGATGCCGCCGTTGCCGCCGTTGCCGCCGTTGCCGGTTCCACCGGTACCGCCATCGCCGCCGTTGCCGCCGGTGGCATCGGCACCAGCCAAGTCGGTCGGTGCGGTCGCCTTGCCGCCGTTGCCGCCGTTGCCGCCGTTGATGCCGCCGGCTCCGCCTTGGCCGCCGTTACCGCCCAGGGCGTCAAGACCCTTGAAGTTGGTGGTCGTGTCGGAGAGTGCCTCCCCGCCGGTGCCGCCGTCGCCGCCGGTGGCGTTGATCGAGGCACCGCCCGCCCCGCCGTTGCCGGCGTTGGCGTCGCCGTCTTCGGAATAGGCGTAGCCGCCGTCGCCGCCCTTGCCGCCGGTTCCGTTGGTCGAGGCACCACCGGTACCACCGTTGCCGGCCTGGCTGTCATTGCCCGTGCCTAAGGCGGACGCCTTCCCGCCGCCGCCGCCGGTGCCGCCGTCGCCGGTGGAGCCGTTGCCGCCGTTGCCGCCGTTGCCGCCGACGGCGTCGTCGATAAGCCCAGTGGCGTCGCCACCCTTGCCGCCGGCACCACCGGTGCGTCCTAGGATTCCGGCCTTGCCGCCGTTGCCACCGGCCCCGCCCTTGGCGGTGGACGTGTCGGTGCGGTTGCTCGAGCCGCCGTTGCCTCCGGCGCCACCGCTGCCGAGAGCACCGCCGTCGCCGCCGTTTCCGCCGATGCCGCCGCCGCCGTCGATCATGGTGGCGCCGATACCGCCGTTACCGCCGTTGCCGGCCGGCGCCTGGGCCAGCTCCCCATCGGTGCCCTTGGTGCCATTGGCGCCATTGCCCAGTCCGCCGACCCCGCCAGTGCCCCCGGCCGCGCCGAGGGTCGGGGATCCCGGTTCGCCGCCGTTGCCGCCGTTGCCGCCATTGCGGTTCGCGACGGTGCTCGAGACCGCACCGGCGCCGCCCGCGCCGGCGTCGGCGGGTGTGCCGGCGTTGCCGCCCTTGCCGCCGTTGCCGGCGTTGCCGCCGGTGGCCGACGTGGACGCGCCGCCGTTGCCGCCGAGGCCGGCGCTTCCGCCGGTTCCGCCGTTACCGCCGTTGCCGCCCACGCCTGCCGGGGTGGTGGCGGTGGCGTCGACGCCCATGCCGCCGAGGCCGCCGTTGCCGGCGTTGCCGGCGTTCCCGCCGACGCCGCCGTTTCCGCCGTTGTTGGACACCGACGCGCCGCCGGCTCCGCCGGCACCGGCGTTGCCACCGGTTCCGCCGGCTCCGCCGTTACCGCCGCGGCCGTTCTGGATGGTCGGGTCGGTGGAGTTCCAGCCGGCGCCGCCGATGCCGCCGTTGCCGCCGTTGCCGCCGATGCCGCCGTTGCCGGCGACCCCGCTGGTCGTGCTGCCGCCGTCGCCACCCTTGCCGCCGTTGGCTCCTTCTCGGCCGTCGAGGGCGTCGACACGGCTGGAGCCGTCGCCTTCGGCGCCGGGGCCGCTGAAGCCGCCGTTGCCGCCGTTGCCGCCGTTGCCGGCGTTGCCGCCGGTGGCACTGCCGCCGGTGCCGCCGGCTCCGCCGTCACCGCCGAGGTTGCGCTGGCCGCTCAGGTTGCCGCCGTTGCCACCATCACCGCCGATCCCGCCGTTGCCGAACGATCCGGTGGTGCCGTTGGTGGATCCGGTTCCGCCGGTTCCCTCGAGGCCGGCGTTGCCGCCGTTCCCGCCCTTGCCGCCGGGACGGGCATCCGTGGATACGAAGGTGCCGCTTGCGCCTTGGCCGCCGTTGGCACCGATGCCGCCGCTGCCGGCGTTGCCGCCGTTGCCGCCGGCGCCCTGGGTCCCGTCGCTGGCCCCGGGGCCACCGGCCACGCCCTTGGCGCCGCCATTACCGCCGGTGCCGCCGCTGCCGCCGCTGCCGCCGTTACCGCCATCGCCGGTTTTGACGAGCGGCGAGCTGACGCCGTCGACGCCGACGACACCGTTTCCGCCGTTGGTGCCGGTGCCGCCGGTGCCGCCCTTGCCGCCGTTTCCGCCGCCGCCGTTGGTGCCCGCGCCGGCGGAGCCGCCGCCACCGGTACCGGCCGTGCCGCCGTTTCCGCCGCCGCCACCGTTGCCGGCGTTTCCGCCGCTGCCACCGTTCTCGCCGGAGTCGCCACGGTTGACGCCGTTGGCGCCGGCGACACCGTTGCCGCCGTTACCGCCGAGACCGCCGTCGCCACCTGCGCCGCCGTTTCCGCCCTTGGAGTCCGCACCCCGGTTGACCCCAGTGCCGCCGGCCGCGCCCTTGCCGCCGTTACCGCCGCTACCGCCGAGGCCGCCGTCGGTGCCGGCTGTTCCCGAGTCACCGGTGTCGGTGCCGTTGGTTCCGGCCTTTCCGGCCGCGCCGGTGCCGCCCTTGCCGCCGTCACCGGCCACCCCTGCTGCCCCGCCGGCGCCGTTGGTGCCGGTGGTCGCGGTCCCGCCGTTGCCGCCGGCCCCGGCGTCGCCGCCGATGCCGCCGTCGCGACCGGGATTGCCGAAGGTGCTGCCGTTGCCGCCGTTGCCGCCGGTTCCGCCTGCGCCGCCGGCGCCGCCGTTGCCTGCTGTTCCGGTGGTCGCTGTCCCGCCCGATCCGCCGACGCCGCCCGAGCCGCCAGCGGTGCCGAGTTCGTCGGTCAGACCCGACTTGCCGTCACCGCCCTTACCGCCGGTGCCGCCGGTGCCGGCGATGCCGCGGGTCGCGGTGCCGCCGTCACCGCCCTTGCCGCCGCTGCCGCCCTGGATGATGGCGCCGACGAGGCCGGTGAAACCGGCTCCGCCGTTGCCGCCGTTGCCGCCGTTGGCTGTGTCCACCCCGGCGTTCCCGGACGTGCCGTCGGTGCCGCCGTTGCCGCCGCTGCCCTTGACACCGCCCTGCCCGCCGGTTCCGCCGGTTCCGGAGTTGCCGCCGTTGCCGCCGGCACCGCCGTCGGGGGTGAGGAAGTCACCGGTGGCGCCGTTGCCGCCCTTACCGGCTGAGCCGGCGTCGCCGCCGACGCCGCCGTTGCCGCCGTTGCCGTTGTCCCCGACGGTGCCCTTGGTGACCGCACCGCCGGCCCCGCCGGTGCCGCCGGTGCCGCCGGTGCCGCCGGTGCCGCCGGTGCCGCCGTTCTGACCGGGGTCGCCGGGGTTGGTGCCGTTTTTGCCGTCGGCGCCTGTCCCGCCGACTCCGCCCCGGCCGCCCGCCCCGGCGTTGCCGCCGGCGCCGCCGTTACCGGAGGTGGCCCCGCCCTTGCCGCCGC
>CAIOYU010000283.1 GCA_903862565.1 uncultured Actinomycetes bacterium
CACCGATGCCACCGGCGCCGAGGTGTCGATCGCCAAGGGCGTGTCGGATTACTACGACGCGGTCCTGGATTCAGCCGGGGAAGCCGACCCGTTCCGCGAGTACTCATCGCTGACGATGCCGGCCACGATGCTCAGTGGCCGGACACTGTCCGACTTCCTCGCACTGACCGCGACGGTCTACGACGGCGGCGCGGGAGCAGCCGACCTGACGTCACAAGAACAGTCCACCATCCTCGGCGCCGGACGACCGTTCATCTACCCGCAGATGGCTGATCTCTACGGCAATCTGCGCGCCCGCGGCTACGACGTGTGGGTGGTGTCGGCCGGTATCGGATGGGCGGTTCGCTGGATGGTGCAGAACGCGCTGAACCCCGCCATCGTCGCCAAGTACGGCGCAGCCGCCGCACTGCCACTCGATCACGTGCTCGCGGTCACCACGCTGATGAAGGATCGCACGACCGGCACACTGGTGTCGGACTACCAACTGACCACTCAGACGCCCGATGCCGGGTACATCAACCTCGACCCGGCCCGGATGGCCGAACTCGAGATCCTTTCTCTGCCTTCCGGACTCACGTCGTGGCGTGGCGGCAAGGCTGGCGCGATGGACAACATCATCACCCGCAGTGAGGTGTTTCTGGCGGCCGGTGATTCCATGGGCGATGTCGAGATGCTCAGCCGCGCGCCGAACCGGCTGATCGTCAGTCGGATGAACAAACCCGACCTCGCCGAGGGATTTGCCCGCGAGATCGAGAAGGCCCCGGATGCCAACTGGATGTTGCAGCCGGCCATCAACACCGCGCCGGTCGGATTCCTGGAGACCAAATGCCAGATGGCCGACAAGACCGCCGGCAACACCGACGTGACCGCCAAGACCGACAAATCCCTGGCCGTGCTCGAGGGCACCGGACGGCTGGGCTCGTTCCTCACCTGCTCCGGAGCCGGCGGTTAGCCGACATGCTTGACATCAACGTCGTGCGAGTTACCCGTGCCTTCGTTGCCACCGCGGTGATTTTCACCCCGACCGCCTGCGGCACCCGCACCGAGGGAGGACTTGCGGCACCAGTGTGCGTGCAAGCAAACGAGCGATACTGCGCCGCTGCCGTCGGTGATCTGCTCGATGTCACGCTGGGCGATCTGCGCCCGACCCAGCCCGCACTGGGCTACGACGAGGTGTTTTACCGCTTGGGCCGCTACAGCCTGGGCGCAGGAGCGGCGGATCAATTGCTCGACCAGTGGTGCGCGACCAATGGCCAGAAAGGTTTGGCGGCGGCGAACCCCGGCGCTACGGTCGACAACCCAGCGTCTTTCACCTGCGTCTTGGCGGTCGGTTCGGAGACCGATGAGTCCAAGGTCCCGATGAAGACCGCCGTTATCGGCCCGGGTGGCCAGCCCTATCTCACCGACGGTCACCACACGCTCACGTCGTTCTGGGAAGCGTCGGGCGGAGGCCCTGACACCCGTGTGCGATTGCGCATCACCGCGAATCTCAAGGACGCCACCCCGGAGGCATTCTGGTCGGAAATGCAGTCGCAGGGCTGGACGTGGCTTAGCGACGCCGACGGCAAACCCATTACGCCCGAACAACTCCCGGCGAGTCTCGGCCTCAAACAGTTTGCCAACGATCAATTCCGGGGCGTTTTGTTCTTCGTCCGCGACATCGGCTATAGCCAGGACGACAACAGCCCCGCTTTCCAGGAATTCTACTGGGGTCAGTGGCTGCGCAACCAGACCGCACCCGCTCTACGTCCGGAGAACTTCATCCTGACCGACTTGACGTCGTACCAGAGCCTCATTCGCAATGCGGGTCAGGCAATGGTGGCTCTGCCCGACTCCACTGTGATCGCCAACGGCCAGAATGCCAAGGCGCTGGGCAAGCTGGACTCATTCGGGCAGGACGCCTTCGATGCGCTGTCGGCACCCATCAACTCACCCAAGCCGGGCAAGCTGACCTACGCGATCACCTACAAGGCAACACTCTGACGGTCCTGCCACTGGGCGCACACCGCTTCGTAGTGCCCCAATAGCTCATCGCAGATCGCCGGCCAGGTCCGGCCCAGCACACTGCGCCGTGCCGCGAGTGAATAGCGCTGTCGCTCGGCAAGCAGATGGTCGACCGCTTCGCCCAGCCGCGACTCGAAGTCGGC
>CAIOYU010000284.1 GCA_903862565.1 uncultured Actinomycetes bacterium
CGCCGACGAGATCGGGACCTGATTCATGTTCTGCACCCCGCCGGCCACGATGAAGTCGGCCGTACCGGACATGATCGCCTGGGCGCCGAAGGAAATGGCCTGCTGCCCGGAGCCGCACTGCCGGTCGACGGTGACGCCGGGGACCTCCTCGGGATAGCCGGCGGCCAGCCAGCCGAGCCGGCCGATGTTGCCGGCCTGCCCCCCGATGGCGTCGACGCAGCCGACGATGACGTCTTCGACGGCGGCGGGATCAACATCGTTGCGGCCGAACAGACCGCGAAACGAGTGGGCCAGCAGATCGATCGGATGGATCCCGGCCAGCGAGCCTTTGCGTTTGCCCATCGGGGTGCGCACGGCATCGATCACATAGGCCACGGAGACTCCAGCCATCTCAGCCCTCTCTTCACTTGACTATTCCACCGAGCACGACGGACAGATACGACCGGCCGACCTGTTCGGCGGTCATCGGCCCCCCGGGCTGATACCACCTCACGGATACCCAGGTGGTGTCCCGGATGAACCGGTAGACCAGGTCGACGTCGATGTCGGGACGGAAGTAGCCCTGCTCGATTCCCTGGGTGAGAACGTCGACCCACATTTTCCGCTGGCGCACGTTGAGTTCGTCGATGTAGGCGAACCGCGGCTGGCCGGAGAGTCGCTTGGCCTCGTCCTGGTAGATGACGACCTCGGCGTGATGGTGCTCGATCGCGTCGAAGGACGCCATGAACAGGCCCTTGAGCCGTTCGAGGGGGTTGGGTTCGGTGTCGATGATGTGCTGGTAACGGTCGAACAGCCAGCCCAGGAAGTTCCGCAGGACCTCATCGACCATCTCCTCTTTCGAGGCGAAGTGGTGGTAGAGACTCCCGGAGAGGATGCCGGCGGCGTCGGCGATATCGCGGACCGTGGTCGCGCGCAGCCCCCGCTCGGCGAACATCGAGGCCGCGAGCCCCAGGAGTTCGTCGCGGCGAGTGGCAGGAGCGCTCATGCGCGCTGGCTCGACACCGAAATCACTTCGCCGGTCAGGTAACTGGCGTAGTCGCTGGCAAGGAACGCGATGGTGGAGGCAACCTCCCAGGGCTCCGCGGCGCGCCCGAACGCCTCGCTCTCCGAGAGGCGATCGAGCAACTCCGCCGAACTGGTCCTCTCCAGGAACCGATGCCGGGCGATACTGGGCGACACCGCGTTGATCCGCACCCCGTACTCGACGGCTTCGATTGCGCTGCAACGGGTCAACGCCATCACACCGGCTTTGGCAGCGGCGTAGTGCGACTGGGAATGCTGTGCCCGCCAACCGAGCACGCTGGCGTTGTTGACGATCACCCCGCCATGCCCGGCGTCGCGGAAGTAGGTCAGAGCGGCCCGGGTCGCACGCATCACGGACGTGAGCGTTACGTTCAGCACGCGGTCCCACTCATCGTCGGTCATGTCGATCACCGGAGTCTGGCCACCCAGGCCGGCGTTGTTCACCATGACGTCGAGGCGCCCGAATCGGGCCGTCGTGGAGTCGATCATCGCGTCGATCTGCGCCGAGGAGGTGACGTCGCAGACGACGCTCTCCACCCTGCCAAGCCCCAACGCGGACAGGGCATCCCGAGTCTCACCGAGGCGGCGCTCATGGTGGTCCGAGACCATCACGTCGGCTCCTTCGAGCAGGGCCCGCCGCGCGGTCGCCGAACCGATACCGGTGCCCGCGGCTGCCGTCACGACCACGATTTTTCCGACCAGCAGCCCGTGGCCCCCGATCTCCGGAGGCGCGACATCCAACCCGCTCACGAGCCCCTTGCCTCCCTGGGTAGCCCGAGCACCCGCTCGGCGATGATGTTGCGCTGGATCTCGTTGGAGCCGCCGTAGATGGTGTCGGCCCGGGAGAACAGGAACAGGCGCTGCCATTCGTCGAACTCATTGTCCGCCAGCACAAGCCCGGCTCTACCCTTGACCTCGAAGGCAAGCTCGCCGAGATCGCGGTGCCAGTTGGCCCACAACAGCTTGGACACTGAGTCTCTTCCGGCGGCCCGACCGTCCTGCTCCTCGTCCATGGTCGCCAACGCGAAAGAGCGCATGGTCTGCAACCCCGCCCAGGCTCTGGTCAGCCGTTCACGGAGCAGTGGGTCGTCCGCTGCCCCGGTCTTCCGGGCCAGTTCGACCAGACCGGAAAGCTCACGTGCATAACGGATCTGCTGCCCCAGCGTCGACACTCCGCGTTCGAACATCAGGGTGCCCATCGCCACCCGCCAACCGTCGCCCGGCTCACCCACCACCAGGTCGGCATCGGTGCGGGCATCGGTGAAGAACACCTCGCTGAACTCCGAGTCGCCCGTCAGTTGAACGATGGGACGGATCTCGACGCCGGGTTGGTCCAGCGGCACCAGAAGATACGACAAGCCGGCGTGGCGCTTGGAGCCCTTCTCCGACCGGGCGAGCACGAAACACCACCGCGCCCAATGCGCCAGCGAGGTCCACACTTTCTGGCCGTTAATGGTCCAGTGTTGGTTCCCCGTCGCTCCGCTCGTCTCAGGACCGCCGTCCAATACCGCCGACGTCGAGACGTTCGCGAGGTCACTGCCCGCCCCCGGCTCGGAGTAGCCCTGACACCACAACTCGGTCACCTCGCGGATCGCGGGCAGGAAGCGGCGCTGCTGCTCCGGGGTGCCGAACGCGATGAGCGTCGGACCGACGAGTTCCTCACCGAGGTGATTGACCTTCTCGGGAGCGTCGGCCTTCGCGTACTCCTCGTAGAACGCCACCCGGTGGGCCACCGACAGGCCACGTCCGCCGTGCTCCACGGGCCAGCCCAGGCAGGTCAGCCCGGCCGCCGCGAGATGCCGGTTCCAGGCGAGCCGTTCTTCGAACGCCTCGTGCTCACGACCCGGACCGCCGAGGCCCTTGAGCGCGGCGTAACTCCCGACCAGGTTGTCGGCGAGCCACTGGCGGACCTCCGCCCGGAACTCCTCGACCGTGATCACCCCTGTAGGCTACCTACCAAGCACTTGCTTTGTTAGGGGACGCCCGGCATGACACCAGCACTGACCACGCCCGCGGTGCTCACCCGGATGGCGTTCGACTTCGCCGATCATCCTGCCCTCGTCACCGAGGACCGAAGTTTGACCTTCGCCGAACTTCACGACGACGTACGACGCGCTGCCGCCGCGATCGCCGGACTCGGGGTCCAGCCCGGTGACCGGGTGGCGATCTGGTCGCCCAATACTTGGCACTGGGTCATCGCCTGCCTTGCGGTCCATTACGCCGGGGCTGTCGTCGTCCCGATCAACACCCGCTACACGGCCGGAGAGGCCGCCGATATCCTCGCCCGCACCGGTGCTCCGCTGCTGATCGGTATGGGTCGCTTCCTCGGAGCCGATCGGGTGGCCGACCTCGACCGCTCAGCGCTGCCCGCGCTACGGCACATCGTTCGCGTGCCGGTCGATGAGTCCGACGGAACCTGGGACGAGTTCCTCGCGGGGCCGCAGGTGCCGATGCCGGAGGTGGACGCCCGCGCCGCAGCAGTAAGACCCGACGACATCTCGGACATCCTGTTCACCTCCGGCACCACCGGTCGCAGCAAGGGTGTGCTCTGCGCCCACCGACAGTCGCTGTCCGCATCGGCGGCGTGGGCGGAGTGCGGGCAAATCACCAGTGCCGACCGGTATCTGTGCATCAACCCGTTCTTCCACAACTTCGGCTACAAGGCCGGAATCCTGGCCTGCCTGCAGACCGGCGCGACGCTGATCCCGCAACTGACGTTCGACCCCGAGCAGGCCATGCGCGCGGTGGCCGAGCACGCCATCACCGTCCTGCCCGGCCCGCCGACCATCTTCCAGATGCTGCTGGACCACCCCTCCCGCAAGGACTTCGACCTCAGTTCGCTGCGGTTCACGGTCACCGGAGCAGCCATCGTGCCGGTGGTCCTCATCGAGCGGATGCAGAGTGAACTTGACTTCGACATCGTGCTGACCGCCTACGGACTGACCGAGGCAAGCGGCTTCGGCACGATGTGCCGCCCCGACGACGACGCGGTCACCGTCGCCACCACCTGCGGACGCCCGATCGCGGGATTCGAGTTGACGATCGACTCCCCCGACGACACCGGCGCGGGCGAGGTCCTGTTGCGCGGACCCAACGTCATGCTCGGCTACCTCGACGACGACTCTGCCACCCACGCCGCCATCGACGCCCAGGGCTGGCTGCACACCGGCGACATCGGCACCGTCGATGCGGCCGGCAATCTGCGGATCACCGACCGGCTCAAGGACATGTATATCTGCGGCGGCTTCAACGTCTACCCAGCCGAGGTCGAGCAGGTGCTCACCCGCCTGCACGGCGTCGCCGACGTGGCCGTGATCGGTGTGCCCGACGAGCGTCTCGGGGAGGTGGGCCGGGCCTTCGTGGTCCGGCGCGGGGACACCGATCTCGACGCGGAAGCCGTCATCGCCTACGCCCGAAAGCATGTGGCGAATTTCAAAGCGCCCCGTTCGGTGACATTCGTTGACGCACTGCCCCGCAACGCGGCCGGCAAGGTGGTCAAACCCACCCTGCGAAAGATGGCCTGATGGACCTGGACTACGACGAGCAGACCTGCGCGTTCCGCGACGAGGTGCGCACATTCCTCGCCGACAACCGGGCGTCCTTCCCCGCGGCGTCCTACGACACCGCGGAGGGCTTCGCGCAGCATCGGCGTTGGGACCGGGTGCTGTTCGACGCCGGACTGTCGGTGATCACCTGGCCGGAGAAGTACGGCGGTCGGGACGCCACCCTGCTGGAGTGGGTTGTCTTCGAGGAGGAGTACTTCCGAGCCGGGGCCCCGGGCCGCGCCAGCGCCAACGGAACCTCGATGCTGGCACCGACTTTGTTCTCGCACGGCACCGAGGAACAACAGAACCGAATCCTGCCCAAAATGGCCAGCGGCGAGGAGATCTGGGCGCAGGCCTGGTCGGAGCCGGAGTCCGGCAGCGATCTGGCGTCTCTGCGGTCGACAGCTACCCGGACCGACCGGGGCTGGCTCCTCAACGGACAGAAGATCTGGAGTAGCCGTGCCCCGTTCGGCGATCGGGGCTTCGGGTTGTTCCGTTCGGATCCGACCGCGGAGCGACACCGCGGGCTGACCTACCTGATGTTCGACCTGAGAGCCGACGGCGTCACCGTTCGCCCGATCGAACAACTCGGCGGTGCAACGGGTTTCGGGGAGATCTTCTTCGACGACGCGTTCGTCCCCGACGCCGACGTCATCGGCGCGGTGCACGACGGTTGGCGGTCGGCGATGAGCACCTCGAGCAACGAGCGCGGGATGTCGCTGCGCAGCCCGGCACGGTTCGTGGCCCCTGCCGAACGACTGGTCCGCTCCTGGAAGGACGCCGGCGCCGATCCAGCCTTCACCGACCGGGTCGCCGACGCGTGGATCAAGGCGCAGGCCTACCGCCTGCACACCTTCGGCACCGTCACCAGGCTCGCCGACGGGGGCGAACTGGGTGCGGAATCCTCGGTGACCAAGGTGTTCTGGTCGGACCTCGACGTCGCCCTGCACCAGACGGCACTGGACTTGCAGGGCCCCCGCGCCGAACTGGCGGACTCGTGGACCGAGGGCCTGCTGTTCGCACTCGGCGGCCCGATCTACGCGGGCACCAACGAGATTCAGCGCAACATCATCGCCGAACGCCTGCTGGGCCTGCCCCGGGAGATGCGGCCATGAGATTCGCCCTGAGTTCCGAGCAGCGCGACTTCGCCGCCAGCATTGACGCGGCACTGGGCGGCGCCGACGTTCCCGGTGCGGTCCGCGCGTGGGCCAAGGGCGACTTCGCACCCGGGCGCGCGGTGTGGACGGTATTGGCCGACCTGGGCGTCACCGCACTGGCCGTGCCGGAGGAGTTCGGCGGCATCGGAGCTCACCCGGTGGACCTCGTGGTCGCCTGCGAGCGCCTCGGCCGGTGGTGTGTTCCCGGTCCCGTCACCGAATCCCTCGCGGTCGCGCCGGTTCTGCTGGCCGGTGACGACCGCAGCGCGGGATTGGCCGACGGGCAGTTGGTGGCCACGGTCGCGATGCCGCCAGCCGTGCCACGCGCCGTCGACGCCGACTTCGCCGGACTGACACTCCTGGCGGCGGGGACGACAGTCAGCGACGCGACGCCGGGCACGCGGTCGGACTCGATTGATCCCGCCCGTCGGCTGTTCGACGTCGCAGCGTCAGGGCCCTCTCGGACCGCCGATGTGGCTCGCGCCCACGAATTCGGAGCGCTGGCCACCGCGGCGCAACTCGTCGGCGCCGGCCAGGCGATGCTGGACCTTTCTGTTGCCTACGCCAAGCAGCGCAGCCAGTTCGGCCGGGTGATCGGCAGTTACCAGGCCATCAAACACCGATTGGCCGATGCGCACATCGCGGTGGAGCTGGCCCGCCCCCTCGTCCAGGGCGCAGCGTTGTCCCTCGCCGCCAACTCCCCCGACACCGCGCGCGACGTCAGTGCGGCGAAGGCGGCGGCATCCGAGGCCGCCCTGGTCTCGGCGCGTGCGGCGCTGCAGACCCACGGCGCCATCGGTTACACCGCCGAGTGCGACCTGTCGCAGTGGCTGCTGCGGGTGCAGGCCCTGTATTCGGCGTGGGGCGATCCGGCCTACCACCGTCGTCGGCTTCTGGAGGCGCTATGAACCGGGTGACGACGGAGCGCGACCTGCTGCGGCAGAGCATCGCCGCCCTGGTCGAAAAGCACGCGCCCCTCGAGGCGGTGCGCCGAGCGATGGCGTCGTTGAGTGGATATGACGAGAAGTTGTGGAGGTTGCTCTGCGAGGTGGGGGCAGCCGCCCTGGTGGTGCCGGAGGAGTTCGGCGGCGCGGGAGGCGAATTGGCCGATGCAGCAGTTGTTCTCGAGGAACTGGGCCGCTCACTGGTGCCCACGCCGCTGCTCGGAACGGTGCTGGCCGAACTTGCGCTGCTGGCCTCCCACACCCCTGATGCAGACGACCTGGAAGCACTCGCAGCCGGGGAGTCGATCGGCGCGGTGGTCTTCGATCCGGACTACGTCGTCAACGGAGACTGCGCGGACGTGGTCGTCTCGGTGGCCGATGGCCGAGTCCACCGCTGGACAGAGTTCACGATCGAACCGTTCAGCACCCTCGACCCCACCCGTCGGCTGACCGAAATCACCCCGGGGTCCTCGACGCCCATCGGGACCGATCCGGGGATAGCGGATCTGGCGGCCATCCTGCTCGCCGCCGAACAGATCGGGGCGGCAACCCGTTGTCTGGAGTTGACCGTCGACTACACCAAACAGCGGGTGCAGTTCGGCCGCCCGATCGGCAGCTTCCAGGCGCTCAAACATCGGATGGCCGACCTTTACGTGGCGGTCGAGTCGGCCCGCGCCGTCGTGGGTGACGCCATCGCCGACCCGACTCCGGTGACGGCCGCACTGGCGCGACTGGCCGCCACCGAGGCGTTCTGCATGGTCGCCGGTGAGGGCATCCAGTTACACGGCGGTATCGCGATCACCTGGGAACACGACATGCACTTGTATTTCAAGCGGGCCCACTGCAGCGCGCAGCTGCTCGGCCCGCCCCGCGAGCAGGTGCGCCGCCTGGAAGGCGAAATCCTTTAGTGGACCAGCGCATTGCACGCCGAGCCGGCATCCCACCGTTTTACGTCATGGACGTCTGGCTGGCTGCCGCCGAACGCCAGCGCACCTACGGCGATCTGGTGAACCTGTCGGCGGGGCAGCCCAGCGTCGGCGCACCCCGCCCCGTGCTCGCCAGGGCTGCCGAAGTGCTTGCCGCGGGAAATCTCGGCTACACGGTGGCGCTGGGCATTCCGGAGCTTCGCGAAGCGATCGCCGACGCGTACGCCAGGAGATTCGACCTCGAAACCACCGTCGACGACGTCGTGCTGACCACCGGGTCCTCCGGCGGCTTCCTGTTGGCGTTCCTGGCGTGCTTCGACGTCGGTGACCGCGTGGCGATCGCCAGCCCCGGCTATCCGTGCTACCGGAACATCCTGTCGGCGCTGGGCTGCGAGGTCGTCGAGATCGAGTGCGGGCCGCAGACCCGCTACCAGCCGACCGCGCAAATGCTCGCCGAGATGGACCCACCGGTCAAAGGCGTGATCGTCGCCAGCCCGGCCAATCCCACCGGAACGGTGATCCCGCCCGATGAACTCGCGGCGATCGCGCGGTGGTGCGACGCCGAAGGTATCCGACTGATCAGCGATGAGGTGTACCACGGGTTGGTCTATCCCGGCGGTCCGGAGACCTCCTGCGCATGGCAGACATCGCGCAATGCCGTTGTGGTGAACAGCTTCTCGAAGTACTACGCCATGACCGGCTGGCGACTGGGCTGGATGCTGGTGCCCGCCGAGTTGCGCCGCACGGTGGACTGCCTGACCGGGAACTTCACCATCTGCCCGCCGGCATTGCCGCAGCATGCCGCCGTCGCGGCCTTCACCCCGGAGGCTGTCGCGGAAGCCGAAGGGCACCTTCATCACTACGCGGCCAACCGCACGACACTGCTGACCGGGTTGCACGAACTCGGCATCACCCGAGTGGCGCCCGCCGACGGGGCGTTCTACGTCTACGCCGACGTCGGCGACTTCACCTCGGATTCGGTGACCTTCTGCCAGACACTGCTGGCCGACACCGGACTGGCCATCGCCCCCGGGGTGGACTTCGACACCGTCGCCGGTAACTCGTTCGTCCGATTCTCCTTCGCTGGACCGTCCGACGACATCGATGCGGCGCTAAGCCGTTTCGGCGCCTGGCTGCACCGCTAAGCCGTCTCGGCGCCTGGC
>CAIOYU010000285.1 GCA_903862565.1 uncultured Actinomycetes bacterium
CGTGCTGCTGCCAGCGTCGCATCTGCTGCCCCAGTCACCCGGATAGCTCCCGCGGCGGCATCCCGGACGGCCGCGGCCGCCTCAGCTAACCTGCGCACGGCCGGGTCGCCCCTAGCCGCCGCACGCACACGGACGTTGCAGGCCGCGGCAACGGGTTCCGGCCCGGTCGACCCGCTATTGACGTACCTGTTCGGCAACGGTGCTGACGGGACCGCGGCCAGCCCGAACGGCCAGCCGGGCGGGGTCTTGTTCGGCAACGGGGGCCAGGGATTCAGCTGGGACGGCACTACGTGTCCGAGCGGTTCCTGCACCGGTGGCAACGGCGGTGCCGCCGGGATCTTCGGCAACGGTGGTAACGGCGGCGCCGGCTGGGCCGGTGGCGCGGGCGGCAACGGCGGAATCGCAGGCTGGTTCGGCCTAGGCGGTAACGGCGCGGCCGGCGGATCCTCAAGCAGCGGCAACGGCGGCAACGGCGGCAACGGCGGGGTCGGCGGGTTCGTCGTCGGCAATGGCGGGTCGGGCGGGGTCGGCGGATCCGCAACCACAGGCAACGGCGGGAACGGCGGGGCTGGCGGCGGTACCGGCTATCTCGGAATCGCAGGCAACGGCGGAAACGGCGGCGACAGCACGGCCGGCGGTAACGGCGGGAACGGCGGAACCGGCGGCGGGAGTGACATTTACGGCGGCACCGGTGGTACTGGCGGCAGTGGCGTTGTCGGCGGTAACGGTGGAACCGGTGGCGTCGCGCTGAGCATCGGATTCGGAAACGCGGTGGGCGGCAATGGCGGTGCTGGCGGCACCGGCACGGCAACTGGCGGTAACGGCGGCCAGGGCGGCGACGCGATCATCGGGTATTACCCCCTAGGTACCGCCGGTAATGCGATCGGCGGTTTTGGCGGCGTCGGCGGCACCGGTGACACGGGCGGTAACGGCGGCCAAGGCGGAATGGCCAACAACTTCCGGACCGGACTGGCGTTCGGCGGATACGGCGGCACCGGCGGGGCTTCGTTAGGCGGCGGGATCGTCGGCGGCGGCGGCGGCAACGGCGGCGATGCTCACGCGATTCTCGCCAGCGATGCCACACCCGGATTCGGCGGCAACGGCGGAACCGGCCCAGGCGGCACCGGCACCCCCGGCACAAACGGCTCGGGTGGCACCGGCACGACCACTCCCCCGGTGCTGGCGACGATGGGCACTACGCCCTGGCCGACGGGGCTGCCCACGTTCCCCTGGTCGGGAACGCTTGCAGACTTCTTAACTCTGTTGATTAGTGACGGCACCGCAGAGCACCCCGACGCGGGTCTGCTCATCGGAAATGGCTACAGCTACGGGACCGGAGATTGCACAGCGGTCTCGGGCGTCTGCAACGGCGGCAATGGCGCCATCTTCATCGGCAACGGTGGAAACGGGTCAAGTTCACTCGTATCCGGCGTCCAGGGCGGTAATGGCGGCAGTGGCGGGCTGTTCGGCAACGGCGGCAACGGCGGATTCGGTGGGGGTGGCGCGGCGGGCGGCAATGGCGGCGCGGCGGTCTGGTTCGGCAATGGCGGCGCCGGTGGCGCCGGTGGCGCCACGGTCACCGCCATGCAGGCAGGCGGCAACGGCGGCAATGGCGGAATCAGCGGTGCCTTCGCCGGCAATGGCGGGTCGGGTGGGATAGGCGGAACCTCGACCACCGGCAACGGTGGCAACGGCGGAACCGGCGGCGGAGCCGGCTATCTGGGTACCGCCGGTAACGGAGCGAACGGCGGCGACAGCACGGGCGGCGGCAACGGCGGCAACGGCGGAGCCGGCGGCGGCGGCGATCTCCTCGGCGGTACCGGCGGAAACGGCGGCAGCGGCGATGTCGGTGGCAGCGGCGGCAGTGGCGGTCCCGCGATCAGCATCGGATTCGGCAGCTTAGTCGGGAACGCGATCGGCGGCGGTGCCGGCGGAACGGGCGGGACCGGCACAGTTACCGGCGGCGCGGGCGGCCAGGGCGGTGTGGCGATCATGGGCTATTACCCGTTCGGGCTACCGGCTGACGCCTTCGGTGGCAATGGTGGCGCGGGCGGTAACGGCGGCACCACCGGCGGTGTCGGCGGCACCGGCGGTACCGCATACAACTACGGGTCCGGAACGGCCACCAACGGAGCCAACGGAGCCAACGGAACTCCTTAAACGTCGGAACGTCTTAAACATCTAGGCGGGCGAACTCATTCCGCTCGTAGATCTCGACGCAGGACGAACGTCTGATCTTGCCGCTGGTGGTGATTGGAATCGAACCCGGCGCCACCAGAACCAGGTCCGACACGGCGATACCGTGGGAGTTGGAAATCGCCGCGGTGACTGCACCCTTGAGTTCGGCGACAGCGGCCATCGCCTCCTCGTCGGAAGCGCCCCGCTTTTTGGCTTCGATGATCATCACCAGTTGTTCGATGCCGTCGACCGGTACGCCGATCGCGGCGACCCGGCCCCCGCTAATCTCTTGGACCGTCACCTCAATATCGTCCGGAGAGTGGTTGCGGCCGTAGATGATCAGAAGATCCTTTATCCGGCCGACGACGAACAGATCACCGTCTGAGATGAAGCCCCGGTCCCCCGTCTTCAGCCATGGTCCGTCCGGTGTTCCGGCCGACGGGGCCAGCAGCGTCGCACCGAACGTGCGCGCGGTCGCCTCGGGGTTGCGCCAGTAACCGGCCGCGACGTTATCGCCATGCACCCAGATTTCGCCGACCGTTCCGGGGGGGCATTCGGTGCGGGAGTCAGGATCGACGATCCGCACCAGCGGCGAGATCGCCGATCTTGGCCCGCCGTAGCTGACCAGCGGGGTACCCCCGTCGCCATCGCAGCGCTGGGCGCAACCTGCGGTCAGGCGGTCGGTATCGAAGTGCACGACGTCCGGTGGCCTGCTCGGCTCCGGCGTCGCCACATACAGTGTGGCTTCCGCGAGGCCATACGAGGGCTGAATCACGTTGGGGCCGAGATTGAATCGGGCAAACCGTTCGATGAACCGTTTGGCGGTCGGCGGATGCACCCGTTCGGCACCGCTCTGAATGAGGAACACGTCGCTCAGATCAAACCCGGCCATATCGTCGTCCGAGGTCTTTCGCGCGGCTACGTCGAAGGCGAAGTTCGGCGCCGAGGTGAACACGTGCGGATAGCTCGCCGCCAGGTGCATCCAGCGGGCCGGCCGCTGTAGGAACGAGATCGGACTTGTCAGGACGGTGGGGAATCCGGCGATCACCGGTGTGCAGATCCCCATCAGCAACCCCAGGTCGTGATAGAAGGGCAGCCACGACAGGATCGTCGGCGGGGTCAGTCCGCCGTCGGCTAGAAAGTCAGTGGTGATCTGTTGCAGATTGGTCAGAACATTCTTGGAGGAGATCATCACCCCGGCCGGGGATCGGGTCGATCCGGACGTGTACTGAAGGTACGCGGTGGCCTCGGGATCGGTCGGGTAGTCGTCGGCAACGGAACCGGACCGGACCGGCGCATCCAGATCAAGCAGGTCGACCTCAATCACCGCGGGGACGGAGTGGCCGGGCCGGGCCGACACATTGCGGGCGACATCACCAGCCACCGCGGACGTCGTGAGGACGACGGTGGGCTCGGCGTCACGCAGCACCGAATCAACGCGCTCATCAGCGACACCGCCCATCGGGACCGCCAACGGTGCCGGAATGAGCCCGGCCTGTAAGGCACCCAGAAACGCCACGATGTACTCAAGTCCCTGTGGCGCCGATATCAACGCGCGATCACCGGGTGCTGCGCAGAGCTTGAGTTCTCGCGCCACATTCAGTGCTCGCCGGTATAGCTGCGGCCAGGTCAGGCTCTGCGGCACGCCAGCCCAGTCCAGGTCGTAATTCACGAACGTAAGCGCGGTGTCATCCGGCTGCAGCAGGGCACGTTCACGCAGCAAAGCCGGAATAGAGGTCTCAGCCGCGTCTGTCACGCGCAGTAAGTTACCGTAGGCCGGGCAGGGGGAACCACACAGCGCGCGAATCTGTGGTCGTTGCATGAGAGACGGGATAGTTTCCTTCGGTGCCTTCACATGATCGGGCAAACCTCGCAGTGACCACTCCGGTCGCTGTGATCGGCATGGCCTGTCGGCTTCCCGGCGGCATCGAGTCGCCCGAGAAACTGTGGGACGCATTGCTCGCGGGCGATGATCTGGTCACCGAGGTGCCCCGCGACCGCTGGGACAACGACCACTACTACGACCCCGAACCGGGTGTGGTGGGCCGGACGGCGTCGAAGTGGGGCGCATTCCTCGACGACGTCGCCGGCTTCGATTCGGACTTCTTCGGTATCAATGAGCGCGAGGCCGCCGCACTCGATCCGCAGCACCGCCTACTGCTGGAAACCTCGTGGGAGGCCATGGAACATGCGGGTCTGACCCCGGCGGCGATGAGCGAATCGCTGACGGGTGTGTTCATGGGCCTGACACATCTCGACTATCAATTGGTCAACGCGGATTCCGAGGCGATGGAAGGACCGTACGGATTCGAGGGCAACACCTTCGCGATGGCCTCAGGCCGGATCGCGTACTCGATGGGATTGCACGGTCCCGCAATGACCCTCGACACCGCCTGCTCGTCTGGCCTCATGGCGGTGCACATGGGGTGCCGCAGCCTGAACGACGGCGAAAGCGACCTGGCACTCGCCGGTGGCGCCTACGTCATGCTGGAACCGCGCAAGTTCGTCGCCGGGTCGGCACAGAACCACCTGTCCCCCACCGGACGCTGTCATGCCTTCGACGTGGCGGCGGACGGGTACGTATGCGGCGAAGCCGCTGCGGTCGTGTTGCTCAAGCGCCTGCCTGACGCACTGCGCGACGGCGACCGGATCCTTGCGGTGATCCGTGGCACAGCCGCCAACCAGGACGGCCACACCGTGAACATCTCGACACCGTCGGCAACCTCGCAGGCCTCACTGTACCGGGCTGCGTTGAACACTGCGGGCGTGGACGCCGGGAGCGTCACCATGGTCGAGGCGCACGGCCCGGGCACACCGGTAGGCGATCCCATTGAATATGCAAGCCTGAGTCAGGTTTACGGCACGGCAGGCCCCTGCGCGCTCACCTCGGTAAAGACGAACTTCGGCCACGCCCAGTCGGCCTCAGGAGTTCTCGGCCTGATGAAGACAGTTCTCGCGCTGCAGGGCGCGGCGATCCCGAAAAATCTCCATTTCACCCGGCTGCCGGATCAGTTGGCGGCTATTGACACGAATCTCTTTGTGCCACAGGAGGTCACGGATTGGCCTGCGAGTGTCGCGAATCCGCGCAGGGCAGCGGTGTCCTCCTACGGTGTGTCGGGCACCAACGTCCACGCCATCCTGGAACAGGCCCCGGATCAGGCACCCGAGGTGGCCGGGGACAACCCACCGAAGACCGGACGGTGGCTGTTCCCTCTGTCGTCCACCTCGGCCGAGGAACTGCGCCGCACCGCCGCCCGCCTGGCCGACTGGGTGGACACGCATCCAGACGTCGCCCTGCCGGACCTGGCCTACACCCTGGCCCGCCGGCGCGCGCACCGGCCGGTGCGCACTGCGGTCATCGCCGACAGCCCAACAGAACTCACCGACGCCCTGCGCGCCGTCGCCGAGGGCGACACCCCGTATCAGGCCGCGGTCGGACACGACGACCGGGGACCGGTGTGGGTCTTCTCCGGTCAGGGATCACAGTGGGCACAGATGGGTACCGACCTGCTCGCGAGCGAACCGGTGTTCGCCGAGACAATCGCACGGTTGGAGCCGTTGATCGCCGCGGAGTCCGGGTTCTCGGTGACCGAGGCGATGACGGCACCCGAGGTGGTCACCGGCATCGACCGGGTACAGCCGACAGTGTTCGCCATCCAGGTTGCGTTGGCGGCCACCATGGCCGCACACGGGGCGCGCCCGGGTGCGGTGATCGGGCACTCGATGGGCGAGACCGCCGCGGCGGTGGTCGCCGGCGCACTGTCACTCGACGACGGTGTGCGCGTCATCTGCCGTCGCTCCCGGCTGATGGCCACCATCGCCGGCTCCGGAGCCATGGCATCGGTGGAACTTCCCGCCAAGCAGGTGCTCTCGGAGTTGACCATGCGCGGCATCAAGGATGCGGTGGTGGCTGTGGTGGCTTCGCCGACGTCGACCGTGATCGGCGGCGCCGGAGACACAGTTCGGGAGTTGGTGGCAGCCTGGGAGCAGCGTGACGTGATGGCCCGGCATGTCGCCGTCGACGTCGCCTCGCACTCGCCCCAGGTCGATCCGATCCTCGACGAATTGGCCGGCGTTCTGGCGGACATCACACCCATGACACCGGAGATCCCGTACTACTCCGCAACCGGATTCGACCCGCGCGAAGAACCGGTGTGCGATACCAAGTACTGGGTGCACAACCTGCGTCGCACGGTGCGGTTCGCCGCGGCGGTGCGGGCCGCACTGGAGGACGGGTATCGGGTCTTCGCCGAACTCGCACCACACCCGCTGCTGACCCACGCCGTTGAGCAGACCGCGGACAGTCTGGACGTGCCACTGGCGGCGCTGGCGGGCATGCGCCGCGACCAGGCACTCCCCCACGGATTGCTCCCCCTGGTGGCGGACGTGCACAGCGCGGGCGCCACGGTCGACTTCTCGGTTCCGGCTCCGCGAGGCCGCTTGGTGGACGCACCACTGCCGACGTGGACGCACCGCCGACTGTGGTTGAGCCAAGACCGGGAATCCTCGGCGCGCAGTGGTCACACCGTGTCGGCGCATCCCCTGCTGGGACCACAGGTGCGTCTGCAGGAGGAACCGGAGCGCCACGTGTGGCAGGCCGAGGTCGGCCTGGCCGCACAACCCTGGCTTACTGATCACCGGATCCGCACGGTGGCGGTGCTGCCGGGGGCGGCCTACTGCGAGATGGCATTGGCCGCAGCCCGCACCACACTGGGCGAGGCCGCCGAGGTCCACAACATCGCCTTCGAACAGGCCCTGCTCTTGGACGAGCAGACCACCCTCGGTGCCTCGACATCGCTGGCGTCACCGGGTGTTGCCGACTTCCTGGTGGAGTCGCAAC
>CAIOYU010000286.1 GCA_903862565.1 uncultured Actinomycetes bacterium
TACTCGACGGTCGACATGCCGGAATCGTCGACGACCAGCAGTTCGATTCTTGCCTTGAGATGCCGAATGGTGTTGTTGCTCAATTTGTTTCCTTTCCTGACCTGAACACTCGATGACGGAGGTCATAGCAAGCCCCCGCCAAAGACCTCGCCCGCCAGACCGGCCACCACCGGGACCACCCCGAGCAGGATGAACGCGGGCAGAAAGCACAGGCCCAACGGCCCGGCGATGAGGACGCCGGCCCGCTCGGCGGCCGCCTCGGCGACGTTCGTCGCCTCCTGGCGGGACTGCTCGGCGAGTTCGGCGACACCCTGGGCCAGTGCGCTACCCGAGCAGGCCGATCGGCGGGCCAGACGCATCAGCGCTTCACACCCCGGGTCGCTCTCGCCCTCGGCCGACCAGGCCGTTTCCGGATCGGCGCCCAGGGCCAACAACCGGGAAGCCCGCTGCAACACAGCGCGCAGGGCGGGCGGCGCCGCAGAAGCCGTCGCCGCGGCAGCGGCGGGCACAGCCATACCGGCCGACAGGCAGACAGCGAGCACGTCAAGCGTCGATGCGGTGGCGATCGGGTCACCCGGTCGGCGGGGCGGACGCACGTCCCGGCGGCTTCGGCCTACCACACCGGCCCGTTGGCGAGCACGACCCGGCCCGGGACCGACCACGACGGCAAAGGCCAGCAGCAGCGCAACGGCGGGCTGAGAAATCGTCATCGCGCCGCCCGGGCGATGATGCCGTCCGCCCAGGCCACCCCCAGGGCGATCAGGATCACCCCTGACGCCAGAGCCCAGCCGCCTGAGCCGAAGAGGAACCGGAAGGGGTGGGCGCCGATCAGCTGACCCAGCAGCACACCGAGCACCGGAAGTCCGGCGAGGATCACCGCGGTGGCCCGGGCTCCGGCCGAACCGGCCTCGACCCGGGCGGCGAAGCGTTGCCGGTCGACGATGTCGCGGTGCGCCGCCCGCATGAGCACCGACATCGCCAAGCCGTGGTCGGCGGCCAATTGCCAGCAGACCGCAATCCGCTCCCAGTACACCGGCACAGCGGAACCGTCGGCCAGCCCTCGCAGACCCTTGGTCACGTCGGCTCCCAGGCGGGCCCTGCTGGCCACGGCATGCAGCGCTCGGCCGACGGCGCCGCCTGACTCCCGGGCGGCAATCTCAAACGCCTGCACCGGATGTGCCCCGATACGCAACTCCCCGACCAGGACCTCCAACGCTGCTCCGAGGCGCTCGCCTTCATCCCGGCGGCGCCGTTGCCTGATCCGGCGGCTCCGGCGAACCGCGACGATGGACGCTGCAACAACCGCGGCGGCAGCAGTCGCGAGTGAGACAAGGCTCGCCGCAACCACCACCCCGGCAGCGATCGGGACCGTTGCCGATGCAATCCGCCTCCGGGGCGATGCGGCCGAGAGGCGCCGGCGCGGGGGTGGTGGCGCCGTCAGAACGGCGGCGGCCAGCAGTGCCGCGACCAGTGCGGCGGTCATCGCCCGCCCCTCTCGCCGATGATCCGCTGCAGAGCCTCGGCGCCCGGTTGCAGCCCTCGCTCGATGTGCCAGACCGGGACTACCCGGGCCAGCCCATCGTCACCGCGCCGCAGTACCGCGATCTCAGAGAGCCGGCGTCCGAACTCGCCCCGACTGACATGCACCACCACCTGGACCGCGGCAGCCAACTGGCTGTGTAATGCCGCGCGGTCCAGACCGCCGAGGGCGGCCAGCGCCTCGAGCCGCGCCGGTACCTCCGCGGGGCTGTTGGCATGCACCGTTCCCGCCCCGCCGTCGTGTCCGGTGTTCAGCGCCGCGAGGAGGTCCACGACCTCCGCCCCGCGCACCTCCCCGACGACGATGCGATCCGGCCGCATCCGCAGTGCTTGGCGCACCAGCTGCCGTAGCGTGATCTCCCCCACCCCTTCGACATTGGCACCGCGGGCCACCAGCCGGACCAGATGAGGATGCCGCGGAGCCAGTTCCGCGGCGTCCTCGACGCAGACGATCCGCTCTCGCTCGGCGACGGCGCCGAGGATGGCACCGAGAAGGGTGGTCTTCCCCGCGCCGGTGCCCCCGGACACCAGGAACGCCAACCGGGCAGCGATGATCTCGGTCAGCAGCTCTCCGGCTTGGGGCGCGATCGATCCGGCTGCCGCCAGTGCGTCGAGATCTTCTGTGGCAGGTCGCAATACCCGCAACGACAGGCAGGTTCCCGCTGCGGCGATGGGAGGAAGCACGGCATGCAGCCGGACGGCGAATCGCCCGTATCCGACGTCGCTGAGCTGGCCGTCAACCCACGGCTGGGCCTCGTCGAGGCGGCATCCTGCCGCTAGCGCCAACCGCTGGGCGAGGCGTCGTACCGAGGCTTCATCAGCGAACTGTATTGAGCTGCGGCGCAATCCGTTCCCGTCGTCAACCCAGACCTCGTCAGGAGCCGTCACCAGGACGTCGGTGGTGCCTTCGGCGCACAGCAGCGGTTCGAGGACTCCCGCGCCGGTCAGTTCGGTCTCCAGAGCGCGCAGGTTGCTCAGTACCTCGGTGTCGCCCAACACGCCGCCCGACTCGGCGCGAATGGCCGCAGCCACGACGGTCGGCCGCAGCGGGGACGACTCGGCCGCCAACCTTTCGCGGACCCGCTCGATCAGCGATCCACTCATGCCGCCACCGGCGTCTTGCCGCGCTGGTCCAGCAAGCCCAGCACGGTGTGAGCCGCCGCTGCGAGAGGCGATCGGCTCCGCAACCGGAGGCCGCCCTGTTCAAGCCGCTGGGCCAGCATCGGTTCCGGTCGCATCGCGGCAAGCAGGGGCGCCGGCACGACGCCGAGTACGTCGGTGACACCGAGTCCGCCCGGTGCGGGGCCGCGAACCACCAGACCCAGGTTCGGGTTGGCGGTGCGCACGACACCCACCAACGCGCAGGTGGCGGCGATGCCGCGAACATCGCAGCTGGTCACCACGACCACCAGGTCGGCCGACTCCAGCACGTCGACACCGGTGTGGTTCAACTGACGCGGCACATCGCAGACCACGGTTGCGCCTCCACGGCGCCCGGCGTCGACGACCGCGACCGCCGCTCCGGGGTCGATGTCGCAATATGTCCGCGTCGCGGAGAGGACAGAGACGCCTTTGCGCCGCGGGAGCACATCCCGCAGAGCCAGCCAATTCAGCCGCCCACCCTGAAGGCTCAGGTCTGGCCACCGCAATCCAGGTACGGACTCGTCACCGAGCAGAAGGTCGATGCCGCCGCCGCACCCGTCGAGATCGACCAGGAGCGCCTCGCCGGCCCGCCTGGGCGAACAGGCACAGTGTGCGAGTGCGGCGGCGAACACCGACGCTCCGCCGCCGCCGCGGCCGGCCGTCACGGCGATCACCCGTCCAGCCCGCTGAGCCGGCCGCCCCTGGGCCGCGGCATCGGACAGCTCGGCGAGTAGGCGCACCAGGTCCGTCTCCTGGGCGGGTAGCGCGTACAGGTGCTGGGCACCGACTTCGATGGCCGCAGACCACATCTCCGTTGCAATGCCGGTTGAACTCACCAGAACCACGCCGTCGCGGCGGGGCAGTCCCGCCGCCACACACCGCGGGGCAGAAAACCGGTCCAGAACCACCGCAGCCGCGGACAACCAGTCCCTGCGACTCGGGGACTGCGCACGAAGCACACGCAGCCCGGCTGCAGCGGCGATTCGGTCGACGCTCTGCAACAACTCAGCGTCACCAAGCAATGTCAGGACAGGGGCAGAAGCAGACGTCACGCGACCACGGTCATCCAGGCACGCCGCAGCCGCCAGTCAGGGGAATGGACGCGAATCGACACTGTGGATGAAGGTGCATGTGGGGATCGCCACGATGAACCGTCAGCGGCCGAATTCCGTTACCGCCCCTAGATAAAGGACGACCCTCGCCAGGGGGGGAGGAGGCGAGGGTCGTCGTGCATGAGCCCCGGGGGGTCGGGCTGATGCACACTCGGCGTAAGCCGAGTGAGGCCCACTATACACACGATGTTTAGTGCGGGCGCAAGTAATCGAGCCCACCTCAAGTGTCACATTTTCGTGTCATTGTGCAGCCGGTGACAGGTGTCTCGGACTGCCACTTTTCGGCGCCCGGAGCGCGCACCAAGCCCGCTCCCAAGCCCACTCACAAGCCCACTCACTAAGCCCGCCCCCAAGCCCTGCGGCCCGGGGTAAGACCGGGCACAGCAAACACCCCAGCCGTTGTGGCGCTTCACCTTTTGCAGCGTTTATCCAACATTTGCGCCGAAACACTTGCTGTGACCACCGTCACGTAGTACAAAGGAACCACGGACGCACGGTGAGGCCAAGGTAGAACCGGAAGAGAAGGTTCCACCTCCCAATCCGAGCGACCCAGCACGGTTCCCGGTACCCACGCGGAGCACGCCGCCAAGGCAGAAGTGTTGCGGGCCTGCGGGATTGCGACGAACGGACTTGTCCGCCGCGCAAGACCGCCGAGGCCACCCACGCAACCCACCTAGCACGCTTGGTAGCCGCGGTAACCGTGCTAGCGGGCGGCGCGCCGAACTCAGGTTCGGAGCGCCGCCCGCTTCATATTTCCGGCCAGCATCTACTGGGCGGCTGCCTCGGCGATCGACAACGCTTCCCGCGCACCGTCTTCCAGCGCTCGACAGCATAGAAGCAACCACTGCCCGACACCCTCCGCGGTGCCCGCGCCGAACCCGTCGGCCGCGGCGCGGTACTCCTCAGCCCGGCGCAGCCAGTACACCTCAGGCACGCCCAACCCGTGTGGATCGAGTCCGCTACTCATCGCGATCAGCCGCGAAACAGCCCGCGCTACAACGCCATCGGCGCTGCCGAACGGCGCCAGTGTGAGCAGCTCACCGTGCGCGACGGCGGCCAGCACCGGAGCGGGAGCCGCACTGCCGCCGTTGACCAGTCCGGCGAGCAGGTCGAGTCGTGCGGCTACGTCGGGCGCGCCCATCGGGCGGCCCAGGCGGGCGTCGTCGACCAGATCGGCCGCGGCCAGCGAATGCAACCGCGCCAGCGCCTGAAGTGGGGCGCGCTGCCAGACACCGATCAGTGGCGTGGTGCCGGCTTCCAGAGCGTGGCCGGCACGCAGCGCTCCGGCGAGCACGGGATCGTCTCCGACGGCGTCGAGTGCAATCCCGCCGCCGTCGAGTGCCGCCGAACACCGGGCGCCGCGAACCGTCGACTCGGCGGCTGTCACCCCCCAGTTGCGCAGATTCGTCCGGTGCCGGTGCGCCTTGCCCAGGGCACTGCGCGCCGTCTCCGCGGCGTCGGCCACGCCAGGTAGAGCCAGCAGTGGCGCCAGGGGATCAGCATTCTTCACGATCGGCCACGGTAGCTTGTCGGCTCCTCCACGAGACGCTCCAACAATAGTTACGCTCCCATTTATGACCGACGACGATGACGACGCTCCCACCCACTACCCGCCGTCAGCGGAATTCGCGGCCAACGCCAACGCGAAGGCGGATCTCTACGACGAGGCCGAGGCAGATCGGTTGGCGTTCTGGGCAAACCAAGCCGACCGGCTGTCCTGGGACACCCCGTTCACCGAGGTGTTGGACTGGTCGGGTGCCCCCGTGGCGAAGTGGTTCGTGGGCGGCAAGCTCAACGTCGCCTACAACTGCGTCGACCGGCACGTCGAAGCCGGCAACGGCGATCGCGTCGCCATCCATTGGGAGGGCGAACCTGTCGGCGACGCGCGGGACATCACCTATGCCCAACTCAAGGACGAGGTCTGCAGGGCTGCCAACGCGCTGACCGACCTGGGCCTGGTGGCCGGCGATCGGGTTGCCATCTACATGCCGATGGTTCCCGAGGCGATCGTGGCGATGCTGGCCTGCGCCCGGTTGGGCGTCATGCACAGCGTGGTCTTCGGCGGCTATTCAGCCTCGGCACTGCGTGCCCGCATCGAGGACGCCGAAGCCAAGCTGGTCATCACCACCGACGGGCAGTACCGGCGCGGCAGTGCGGTGTCGCTCAAGACCGCGGTCGACGAGGCGGTCATGGACTCGCCCTCGGTCAAGAACGTGATCGTGGTGCTTCGCACCGGGATTGACGTGGACTGGACCGACGGCCGCGACCTCTGGTGGCACGAGGTGGTAGGTCAGGCCTCCCCCGAGCACACCCCCGAAGCCTTCGACTCCGAGCATCCGCTGTTCCTGCTTTACACCTCAGGCACCACCGGCAAGCCCAAAGGCATCATGCACACCTCGGGCGGCTATCTGACGCAGGCGTCGTACACCCATCACAACGTGTTCGACATCAAACCGGACAGCGACATCTACTGGTGCACGGCCGACATCGGCTGGGTCACCGGCCACACCTACATCGTGTACGGGCCGCTGTCCAACGGCGCAACGCAGGTTCTCTACGAGGGCACGCCGGCCTCACCCGACGAGCACCGGCACTTCCAGGTGATCGAAAAGTACGGCGTCACAATCTATTACACCGCGCCGACCTTGATCCGGACCTTCATGAAGTGGGGCCGCGAACTGGCCTACGAGCACAACCTCTCGAGCCTGCGACTACTGGGCTCGGTGGGCGAGCCGATCAACCCCGAGGCGTGGCGCTGGTACCGACTGGTGTTCGGCGACGACGCGGTGCCGATCGTCGACACCTGGTGGCAGACCGAGACCGGTGCGGCGATGATCGCACCATTGCCCGGCGTGACGGTCTGCAAGCCGGGTTCGGCGATGCGGCCTCTCCCCGGAATCTCGGCCAAGATCGTCGACGACAACGGTAAGGAACTCGCTCCGAGCGCCGATCACGGCGAGCACGTGACCGGCTACCTGGTCTTGGACAAGCCGTGGCCGTCGATGCTGCGCGGCATCTGGGGTGACCCGGAACGATTCAAGGAGACCTACTGGGAGCGGTTCGGCGAGCAGGGCTGGTACTTCGCCGGTGACGGCGCCCGGTACGGACTCGATGGGGAGATCTGGGTTCTGGGCCGCATCGACGACGTCATGAACATCTCCGGGCACCGCATCTCCACCGCTGAGGTCGAATCGGCCCTCGTCGGCCACGCCGGCGTCGCCGAGGCCGCCGTCGTCGGAGCCACCGATGCCCAGACCGGTCAGGCGATCTGCGCCTTCGTCATCCTCAAGGAGAGCCACGCCGACATCTCGACGGCCGAGATGGTCGAGGAGTTGCGCGCGCAGGTGTCCCACGAGATCTCCCCGATCGCCAAACCGCGGGAGATCCACGTCGTCCCCGAGCTTCCCAAGACCCGAAGCGGCAAGATCATGCGGCGTCTGCTGCGTGACGTGGCCGAGGGTCGCGAACTCGGCGACACCTCGACACTGTTGGACGCGAGCGTCTTCCAGGCGATCCGGGCCTCCAAAGCCAACTGAACCTACGCGAGCCAACTGAACCTACGCGGCCGCCGGTGCGGGTCCCGCCGTCGGGACGAAACCGGCGCCGGGACGGTCCTTGGCCGCCAAGTCGGACAGGATCGAACTCATCGACATCGTCACCGCCGGGGTGTGCAGCGGGATGTACTTGATGATGCAGGTGGGTAGGCCGTCGGTGAACGCGCCGTGGATCATGCCCACCAACTTGTTGTTGACCGTCACCGGGGCACCGGAGTCGCCGGGGCGGCCGCAGACCTGGTTGACGATGGTGCCCGGGTTCTCCCCCGGCCCCCAGGTGACCCCGCAGGAGTAGCCCGTCGTACGCCCCAGTTTGCAGGCGACGTCGCCGAAGGCCGGATCCGGGCCGAGACCGTTGATCGCGAAGCCGCCCCAGTTCGCCACCGGCGTCACCTTGGCCGGGTCGAACTTGATCACCGCATAGTCCAGGCCGTCGTTGCCGGCCACCATTTCGCCCACGACACCGGCGGCGGGCGCGGCCTCGGAGGCCACTTTGGCCCCGGGGCCGCCGCAATGCGCGGACGTGAACCCGATCAGGGCACCGGTCCGATCGTTTCCGATGGCGGTCAGCGTGCAGTAGGTGTCGCCGTCGATGACGATCCCGGCACCGCCGCCGAGCAGCACCTTCTCCTCCGCGCCGGCAGGGTGGGCAGGGGAGGTCAGGAGCGCACCCAGTGCAAGGACGACGACACCCGCCGCCTGCCGCAGCAGTCGTTCGGTGATCACTATCAGTACCTCCATTGCCGGCCACCCCGAGCCTCAAGTGTACTTCCGTCACATCAGTAACTTGCGTAACACCGCCGCAGGCGCACCCGCCGGAGGACTTGACATGGCAACATGAACCGCGAACGACACCGACCGTTGGAGGACAGCCGTGAGCATTCGGGATCACAAGAACGGGGTGCCAACGACGGTGGCCTCGATTCCGCTCGTGGACCCGGACGCCATGCCGCCCAACCCGTCCATCGGCGACCTGGTCAAGGACGCCACCGCCCAGATGTCGACGCTGGTGCGCGCCGAGGTCGAATTGGCCAAGTCGGAGATCACCCGCGACGTCAAGAAGGGCCTCACCGGCAGCGTCTTCTTCATCCTGGCGCTGGTCGTACTGCTCTACTCGACGTTCTTCATGTTCTTCTTCCTCGCCGAGTTGCTCGACACCTGGATGTGGCGGTGGGCGGCGTTCCTGGTGGTGTTCCTGCTGATGCTCGTGCTCGCCGCCGCGTTCGGGTTCCTCGGCTATCGCAAGGTCCGGAAGATCCGCGGACCCCAGGAGACGATCGCCTCCGTGAAGGAGACGACGGCAGCGCTGACCCCCGCCGCCTACCGCTCCCCTGGCGCGGCCCCGGTCCCGCCCGCCATCCCGGCATCGGACCCGACGCCGGGTCTCCCCCGATAGCCCGGATAACCCCGATAGCCCGGATAACACTGAGCACCGCGGCACTCGGCGGATGAGCCAGCCGGATCCCTCGGTCACCCGTATCCCGGGTCCGTGGCGCCACCACGACGTCCACGCGAACGGAATACGGTTCCAGTGCGTCGAGGCCGTCCCCGACCCCGACGACGACACCCCCGCCACCACCCGGCCCCTGGTCATACTGCTGCACGGCTTCGGCTCGTTCTGGTGGTCGTGGCGCCACCAGTTGCGGGACCTGTCGGTTGACGCCCGCCTGGTTGCCGTCGACCTGAGGGGGTACGGGGGCAGCGACAAGCCTCCGCGTGGCTACGACGGCTGGACGCTGGCCGGCGACACCGCGGGGTTGGTCCGGGCTCTCGGCCACACCTCCGCCACCCTGGTGGGCCACGCCGACGGCGGCCTGGTGTGCTGGGCCACCGCCGTGCTGCATTCCCGGGTGGTGCGGGCCGTCGGACTGGTGAGCTCACCGCACCCGGCCGCGCTGCGCCACTCCGTCCTGACCGATCGCGAACAGCGTGCCGCACTGCTGCCCACACTGCTGCGCTACCAGGTGCCGCGGTGGCCCGAGCGGGCGCTGACCCGGAATGACGCCGAAGAACTGGAACTCCTGGTCCGCAGCCGTGCGTCGTCGAAATGGCAGGCGTCCGAAGACTTCTCCGTGACCATGCCGCATCTGCGGCGCGCCATTCAGATCCCGTCGGCAGCGCATTCGGCACTGGAATATCAGCGTTGGGCGGTACGCAGCCAATTACGCTCCGAGGGAGGGCGATTCATGAAACTGATGAAGCATCCGTTGGAGATTCCACTACTGCACCTGCGCGGGGAGGCCGACCCGTACGTCCTGGCCGACCCGGTCGAGCACACCCGCCGCTACGCCCCCCGGGGCAGTTTCGACGGCGTTCCCGGGGCCGGCCACTACGCCCACGAGGAAGCGCCGCGCGAGGTCAACGAACTGTTGCGGCGGTTCCTCGCTGCGATCTAGGAGTGCACGCAGTTGCCGGTGGCCACCTTGGCGGTGTTGCCGATCTTGGCCAACTGCGCCTGAACCTCCTTGGTGGTCATGACGAAGCCGGTGTCGTTGTCGTCGACGGCGGCGCCGAACACCACGCCGATCACCTGGCCGGCCCGGTTGATCATCGGCCCACCCGAGTTGCCTTGCCGGACAAGGCCTCTGATGGTGTAGACCTCGCGGTTGACCGTGGTGCTCTTGTAGATGTCGGGCCCGCTGAGCTCGATGATCTCGCGGACCCGCGCGGGGGTCGCCACGAATTCACCGCCGCCGGGGAAGCCCAGCACCACTGCGTCGGTTCCGGCTTTGGCCGGCTCATCGGCGAACACCAGCGGCTGCAGCGGCAGGTTGGGAACGTCGAGGATCGAGATGTCCTCGTTCGGGTCGTAGGACACCACCGTCGCGTCGTACTTCTTCCCGTCGAAGGCCTCCACGCTGACGCTGTTCGAACCCGCCACCACGTGCGCGTTCGACATCACTCGGTTCGGCGCGATCACGAAGCCGGTTCCCTCGAGGATCTTCTGACAGCTCGGCGCCACCCCGCGGATCTTGACCACACTCGGCCGGGCGTTGCCCACGACCAGGCTGTCCGCCAGTGAGGCGTCCGGCGGGTCGACGGTCGAGACCGGCGCGCGGCCGACCGGCTCCAGCGCCGCGGGCAGGCCGGAGGTGCTGATCAGGGTGGAGATCCGCTTGGGAACGGAACGCAGCCAGCTTGGGGCGTACTTGTCCACCTCGGAGACCACTCTGGAGCCACGCACCGCGGCGGCCAGGTTCGGTTGGTCGGACGACGTCAGCGGGCTGCCCAGAAGCCAAGCGGCCACCAGTACAACCACCAGTTGCAGGGCTACGCCGACCATCGAGTCCACCACGCGCACCGGACCACTGCGGATCGATCCGCGCACGGCCCGGCCCAGCACCACCCCGGCAATCTCACCGACCACCACCAGGGCCAGGATCAGCAACAGTGCGGCGAACAGCTTCCCGCGCGGCGAACCGATGTGGCTGACGACGTGCGGGGCCAGCATCACCCCGGCAATGGCACCGAGGAGCACCCCGACGAAGGACATCAGAGATCCCAGTGCGCCGGATCGCCACCCGGAGATCGCCGCGATCAGCGCCACGCCGATCACGGCGATGTCCAGCCATTGCGAACTTGTCACACCGGCTCCTCACTTTCATCGGCGACGTGGGCCGTCGCCTCGTCGCTGTGCTCCCCCACGAGTGCCATCGCCTCGTCGAGTTCGCGAAGGTCCTCGGTGTCCCAGGGTTGGGCCCAGCCGGCCACGTCGAGCATCGCCGAGATTACGTGACCGGTGAAACCCCAGACGAGCATGTCGTTGAGCAGAAACGCCGGGCCCGCAAACCGGCGGGTGCCCGCGTCGCGGTACACCATCAGCCGATTGCGCGGGTTGACGAACGCCTGCAACGGAACCCGGGCCACCAGCGCGGTCTCCGATTCGTTGACCACCTCGACCGGCCCCGGGTCGGGCGAGTAGGCCAGCACCGGGACCACGTGAAAGCCCGACGGCGGGATGAAGATCCGGTCCAGCGTGGCCAACGGGTGGAGACGGGCGGGGTCGATCCCGGTCTCCTCCTGCGCCTCCCGCAGGGCGGTGGCCACCGGGCCGGCGTCGTCGGGGTCGGCGGCTCCGCCGGGGAACGCCGCCTGGCCGGCGTGATGACGCAGGCTGCCCGCGCGGACGGTCAGGAGCAGGTCGGCGTCACCGGGCACCGCACCGGGCGGGTGCTCGACGTGCGGGCCCGAGAACAGCACGAGGACCGCGGCATCGCGGCCGATCCTCGCGGCGTCGGCAGCCTGGCCGGCACCGGCCAGGGCGGCGTGGAGTTCCGTCGGTACCCGCCGCAGGTAGGCCTCGGGAACGCGGTCGACGTTGTCGACGAGCGGGGCCAGCCAGGGCGGCCTGGCCGCCGGGCTCAGGCTCACCGGGTCTCTCCCGTCGGTCGGGTTCACCGTAGGGCCGAGTCCACGGCGTCGGCGATGGCGTCGACGCTGGGAAACGCCACCGGAAGGACCCTGGCAACGCTACCGTCCCGGCGCAGAACGACGGTCGCAGGCATCACGTTCGGCAGCCGCAACGCCCCGGCGATCGCGCGCCGGCCGTCCTGCAGGACGGGCAGTCGCACGCCCAGTTCGGCCATGCGCTGCAGTGCCGCGGCCTCGTTCTCGTCCTGGTGGACCGTGACCACGCTCAGCCGATCACCCATTCGCCGCTGGTACTCGGCCATGGCCGGCAGTTCCTCGGCGCACGGCCCGCACCAGTACGCCCACAGGTTGAGCACCACGGTCCGGTCGGCCAGCGCCGGAGCCACCTGCACCGGCGAGCCGTCCGCCGCACATTCCACGACCACCCCGCGCAGCGCCGGCGGACCGGCGGCACCGTCACCCGACGGGCAGGGCGGCAGATCGGCGCGGCGGCGCAGGCCGGCCAGCGCCTCGGGGGTGTCGGCGTCGCGATGGGTGCGCGACACCGGGGCGCCGGCGCCTCCGGTGGCCGGCGGCTCCTGCCTCAGTTGCAGGGCGAACGCGACGATCAGGGCCACCACGATGCCGAGCATCGCGAGCGTCCAGCGGGTTGAGACCCTCACTCTCTACAGCCCGGCCATGCTGAGGAGGTGCTCGGTTTCGGGGCCCTTGACCAGGTGGGCGGCGACCAGTGGTTCGGTCGGCCCGGAGCCGAAGGACGGGCAGTCCCTGGCCAGCACGCACACCCCGCAGGCCGGCTTGCGGGCGTGGCAGACGCGGCGGCCGTGGAAGATGACGCGGTGGCTCAGCAGCGTCCACTCGCGGCGCTCGATGAGCTCGCCGACCGCGAATTCCACCTTGACCGGGTCGGTCTCCTCGGTCCACCGCCAGCGCCGGGCGAGCCGGCCGAAGTGGGTGTCGACGGTGATACCGGGGATACCGAAGGCGTTGCCGAGGATGACGTTGGCGGTCTTGCGTCCGACGCCGGGTAGGGTCACCAGCTCTTCCATGCTGCGCGGGACCTCGCCTCCGAACCGTTCCACGAGTTCCTGTCCGAGCCGGATCAGGGAGTTGGCTTTGTTTCGGTAGAAACCGGTCGAGCGGATGAGTTCCTCGAGTTCGGACCGGTTGGCGCCGGCGTAGTCGGCGGCCGTGCGGTACCTGGCGAAAAGAGCCGGTGTCGCGAGGTTGACCCCCTTGTCGGTGCTCTGCGCCGACAAGATGGTGGCCACCGCCAGTTCGAGCGGGTTGGTGAAGTCCAGTTCGCAGTACACGTGCGGGAAGGCGACGGCCAGCGTCCGGTTCATCCGCCGGGCGCGGCGAACGAGGCCGAGGTGAGTTTCGCCATCCCACTTCGCGGCCCGTTTCGCGGCCCGCTGAGAAGCGTCGTTAGCCGGTTCGGCCGTCATCTCAGCCAGGGTACTGACGCGGTGATGCGCACCGCTGACAGACCGGTGGCAATTCGTGATCCCGATGAGACCTTGCGCCGGTTAACTTCCCGCCTATGTCGTGCTTGTTCGCCGCGTGCGTGCCCGGGCTGTTGATGGTCTCGACCTATGGGATGCATCGGCTGGAAAGCATCATTCACAGCGAACGCCCATCCACCGCCGAGATCGTCGCGCGGATCGAGCACGCCGCGCGGACAGCCCACGAGAAGGCCCTCGCCACTGGACTTTCGACCAGTCTTGCCAATGCCAACCTGGCGGCCAAGGCGATGGCCCCGGCCCGCACACTCCTCGACGA
>CAIOYU010000287.1 GCA_903862565.1 uncultured Actinomycetes bacterium
CAGCGCGACCATCTCCTGACCTCAGCCGGTGTGGTCGGCCATGTTGGCGATCACGATGTCGGCCACCGACGCCGGCAGCCCGCAGGAGACAACCTCAAACAGGACAACGCCTTTGAGCCGGTAGTCCCGTCCGCAATCCCGCGGGCGGGTGCGCGCCCGGTCCGGGCCGACGCTCCACTCGCCCAGCAGCGCCGCCGAGGAACTGTTTCCGCACGCGGTGAGGCTGTCCGCGAACGCGTCGAAGGCCTGCTGGGCGGCGCCGGGGTCGGGGTAGACGGCTGCGGCTTCCGAGATCAGCGCCCCGCGCGGCGGGTACTGGAATACGGTCTTGCGGAAGTCGGTGAAATCCGTTCCGAATATTGCGGTTTCGGCGAACATGAAGCGGCACTCCGATGGCACGGTGACAGCCAGGCCCTCGTCGTCGATCGGGGAGGTGGTGTTCATCCCGGGAATGATCGTCAGGTCGGTGCCCGCGCCGGTGATCGCCTGCATCTTCTCCTGGCTGAGCAGAACCCTGTCCGCGGTGAGTGTGCCCGGGGTAGCCCCGTCGGGGCCGTGCACCGCCACTCCTGTCATCCACTGTGTGCATCCGGTGCTCAGCAGTGCGACGGCAGCGTAGACCGCCAGCGGAGAGGGCAGCCACCTCACTCCGGGGCCGCGAGCCAACTCTTGAGTGTTCGGTACACCTCGGGATTGCTCAGAAGCTCCATGTGTCCCGTCTCGGTGACGAGATGAGTGTTCTCGGTGGGGAAATCCAGGGCCCGGCGTGGGTCCCGATGATGGCCCAGTGCGCTTGCGACCGTTACCAGGCCGTCGCCGAGGGGATGACGTCTACCTCTGATCGACATGGTCCCCGCCAACGCGTAACAGGTCACTCCGGTCGGCAGGTCGACCACCTCGCGGGTGTCACCACCGGGTTCGAATCGGTCTCGGCCGCTCCAGTGTTCGTCGAGGAAGGCCCCGTACCGCAGATCGGTGATGCCCGCGCTGCGGAGCCTGCCCAGACGACCCAGCGGAGCGATGTAGCGGTTGACACCGGCCAGCACCTGCAGCCGGTTGCCGCCACGCTCCAAAGGTGCGCCGTGGTGCGGGGTTCCGAGGCAGACGAGCTTGGTGAGCTTCGAACGCCACGTGCCGGCCGGGGCCTGCTCGCCGTAATGGCACGCGCTCCTGGCCACCAGTCCGCCCATGCTGTGGCCAAGCAGGACAATGTCTTCCACCTGCACCGGCCAGGCCTGAACCAATTGCTCAAGCAGGGAGGAGAATTCACGGCCGTTCTCCGAGATGTGCTTGCCGGCGTTGTAGTGCAGGTAGATCGGCGTGTAGCCGAGATCGCGGGCCAGCGCCTCGCCGTGGTCGTGGCCCTCGCGGAGCCAGTCGCGATCGTTGCCGCACAGGCCGTGCACCAGGACGAGAATCCTGCCGCCGGCGTCGGGAATGACGGTCCGCAACGACGCCGCATCGAGCACGAGGGGCTCACCTGCCCGGCAGAACCGCATGGTGATGGCCAGGGGGTTGCCGGTCTCGGCCAGGTGGTCGCCGACGACGCCGTTGAGCGTCGCGATCAACGCGGCACGTCTGGTTCCCGGGCTGTTGTCGGCGACGCGTACCTCAAGGGGCGCAAGCGTCCGGTCGATGCCGTCTCCGGCGATCCGGGTGATCTGCCGGATGCTGTGGTAGATCAGCGGGCTCACCGGTCGCCGTGCGCGGTTCGGCCGTTTCCCGGTGATGGCGGTGTGGACCGCTTCGACGACGTCTGTGGCAGCGGTACCGCCGACCACCGCCAGGCGGGCAGCCCCCCGGAGGTCTCGGATCGCGTTGCGCGGGTGCCGGCTCATTTCCTCTCCAGGGTAGCCCGGTCGACTGCGGGCGGCTCTGAGATGGATTCCGCCACCCTCCCCGTCCACTACCGTTACCCGGTGAGTGTTTTTGCGACGGCAACCGGCATCGGCTCGTGGCCCGGGTCGGCCCCGCGCCAGGCCGCCGAGATCGTCGTCGGTGAACTGCACCAACTGCCGCACCTGATGGAGTTGCCCGCCCGGGGTGTCGGTGCCGACCTCATCGGCCGCGCCGGGGCACTGTTGGTCGACGTTGCGATTGACACCGTGACGCGCGGCTACCGGATCACGGCCAGCCCGGGCGCGGTGATGAGGCGCGCGCTCAGCCTGTTGGCCGAGGATCTCGACGCCCTGGAAGAGGCCTGGGAGAAGGCCGGTGGGCCCGACCACCCGGTCAAGGTTCAGGCACCAGGGCCGATCACGTTGGCCGCGTCCCTGGAACTGCGCAACGGCCACCGCGCCATCACCGATCGGGGCGCGCTGCGCGATCTGACGGCCTCGCTGGCCGAGGGTGTCGCCCGGCACCGGGCTGAAGTGGCGCGACGGTTGGGGACGACGGTGGTGGTCCAGTTCGACGAGCCGCTGCTGCCGGCCGCGCTGGCCGGCCGCCTGGCGGGTGTGACGGCAATGACGCCGGTGCATCCCGTCGACGAGTCCCGCGCGATCACCCTGCTCGACGAGTGCGTCGCCGCGATCGGTGGTGTGATGCTGCACTGCTGCGCGAACGATGTGCCGTGGAAGATCCTGCTGCGCAGCACGTTATCCGCTGTATCCGTGGACATGTCGGCACTGGGCGAATCGGACATCGAGGGTCTGGGCGAGTTCGTCGACTCCGGGCGCACCGTGGTGCTGGGCCTGCTGCCCGTCGTCGCTCCTGAGCATCCCCCATCGGCCGAGGACGTGGCCGCCGCCGCAGCGCGGATCACCGATCGGCTGGGGTTCCCCCGCTCCGTGTTGGGCGACCGGGTCGGCATCAGCCCGTCCTGTGGACTGGCCGGCGCCACCGACGCCTGGGCACGGACGGCGATCGGGCTTGCCCAGCGCGCGTCCGACAATCTCCGCTGACTCGTTTCCGTTGAGTCTCTCCGTTGAGTGAGGGGCCACGCGGACAAAGTGCGAGTGACCCTCTGCAAGGCTCCTCAGCCAACGTGCGGACGGCACACCGGACGCACTAACGGCACACCGGCCCGCACCACCCGTCGCACGATGTCGTCTCGCCGGTGACCGGCGAGCACCCGGATTCGCCGCCAGCCGAGACTGTCGATGTATTCCGCCCGCGTCACGTCCGAGCGGTACTGCGCCGAGTCCGTGCGGTGCTGCTCACCGTCATATTCGGCGGCCACCATGAACTCCCTCCAGCCCATGTCGAGGAAGTACCGCGGATACCCGTCCCGGCTGAGCACAGGGATCTGAGTCTGCGGCTGCGGAAACCCCGCGTCGACCAGGAGCAGCCGAAGCCACGTCTCCCGCGGCGATTGAGCACCGGGATCGATGAGGTCGAGCAGCTCCGGTACCCGCCGTCGGCCCCGCACGCGTCGATGGGACTCCGCCACCGCGAGTACGTCGGCACCACTGAAATGCGTTGCACGGGAAAGGGAGTCGAGGTACTCAAGCGCTGTGCCGCGGGGTCCGCGGCGAGCCAGATCGAACGCTGTGCGCGCGACGGAGGTGACCGCCATCCCGTGCAGGTGCACGATCTCGTCGGCATGCAGCGTGTCACGGCGGGCGATGACGCCGAGGGGTGACTTGTTGTGGGGGTGATTCAGCTCGATCGCGGCGTTGGGGCTGACCCACTGTGCTCCATGCAGGGCAGACGCAGCCAATCCGGTGATGACGCCTCGCCGTCGTGACCACAGCCACACCGCGGCAATTCGGTCATCGAGGGACAGCGACGCATGCTTGGGCGCGTGCACGTCGGGCAGCAGTCGGCGATGCGCAGCCGCCAGTTCGTACCGGCTGAGCTCACCCGCGGCCAGCGCTTCGCTTGCGATGAATGCTCCCACCCCGGCGACCGTGCCAGATTCAGCCGGTTGGGCATTTCGACTATCCACACCCCCTCGGCACCCTCCGCACCCCGTTCGAGTGAGGACCCCCGCATCCGCACCCACTTCGAGTGAGGACCCAAGCATCCGCACCCACTTCGAGTTCCGCACCCACTTCGAGTGAGGAGCCACGCAGAAGAAGTGCGAGTAGCCCTCTGCGTGGTTCCTCACTCAGCGGAGGTGGGACTCGGCGGCGACGCCCGGGACTCAGCGGCGGGTCGGCTGTCTGGACTAACCTGCCATCGTGGCCCCAGCGCTTTCCGAGGACCCGGAAACCGACCCGATCGATCCGGGCGTCCGCCGCCGTTGGCAGGAACTCGCCGACGAGGTCCGCGAGCACCAGTTCCGTTACTACGTCAAAGACGCCCCGGTCATCTCCGACGCGGACTTCGATGTGCTGTTCAACGAACTCGCGGGCCTCGAGGAGCGCTATCCCGAACTGCGGGTTCCCGATTCGCCCACTCAGCTGGTCGGCGGGGCCGGTTTCGCCACCGAGTTCAGCGCTGCCGAACATCTGGAACGCATGCTCAGCCTCGACGACGTGTTCGACACCGCGGAGCTCGAAGCATGGTCGGTGCGGGTGGAGAACGAGCTTGGTCCCGAACCGAACTACCTGTGCGAACTCAAGGTCGACGGGGTGGCCATCGCGCTGGTCTACCGCGACGGGAAGCTGGAAAGGGCCGCGACCCGGGGCGACGGCAGGGTGGGTGAGGACGTCACCCTCAACGCCCGCACCATTGGTGACATACCCGAAACCCTGATCAGCACAACGGAATTCCCTTTTCCCGCCGTACTGGAGGTGCGCGGGGAGGTCTTCTTCATGGTCGCCGACTTCGCGAACCTCAACGCCAGTCTTGTCGAGGAGGGCAAGCCGCCGTTCGCCAATCCGCGTAACAGCGCGGCAGGGTCGCTGCGGCAGAAGAACCCGGCGGTCACCGCGCGGCGGCCGCTGCGGATGATCTGCCACGGCATCGGCTACACCGAGGGCTTTCCCGGGGGCGCGGGCCCGACCACCCTGCACGACGCCTACTCCGCACTGAGGGCGTGGGGCCTGCCGGTGTCGGAGCACACCAGTCGGGTGGCAGGCCTGGCCGCCGTGCGGGAGCGCATTGAGTTCTGGGGCGAACGCCGCCACCAGATCGAGCACGAGATCGACGGGATCGTCGTCAAGGTCGACGAGTTCGCCCAGCAACGCCGCCTGGGTGCCACCTCGCGCGCTCCCCGGTGGGCGGTGGCCTACAAGTACCCGCCCGAGGAAGCCCAGACCAAGCTTCTCGACATCAGGGTCAACGTCGGCCGCACCGGCCGGGTGACGCCGTTCGCGTTCATGACGCCGGTGCGCATCGCCGGGTCCACCGTCGGGATGGCGACCCTGCACAACGGCTCGGAGGTCAAGCGCAAGGGCGTGCTCATCGGCGACACGGTGATGATCCGCAAGGCCGGCGACGTCATCCCCGAGGTCCTCGGACCTGTCGTCGACCTGCGTGACGGCACCGAACGCGAGTTCGTCATGCCCACCCACTGCCCGGAGTGCGGCACGCCCCTGGCTCCGGCCAAAGAAGGCGACGTCGACATCCGCTGTCCCAATGCCCGTTCCTGCCCGGCGCAGTTGCGGGAGAGGGTGTTTCACCTCGCGGGCCGGGGCGGGCTCGACATCGAGGGGCTGGGGTACGAGGCGGCCACCGCGCTGCTGGCGGCCGGCGTGATCACCGACGAGGGCGACCTCTTCGACCTCACCGAGGACGACTTGGCCAAGGCCGAGTTCTTCCGCACCAACAAGGGCATCCTGTCGGCCAACGCCAGGCGTCTGTTGGCGAACCTGCAGCAGGCCAAGGACCGTCCGCTGTGGCGGATTCTGGTAGCGCTGTCCATCCGCCACGTCGGTCCGACCGCGGCACGGGCGCTGGCGACGGCCTTCGGCGACCTCGACGCGATCATGGCCGCCACCGAGGAGCAGCTCGCCGGCGTCGAGGGGGTCGGACCGACCATCGCCGCGGCACTGCGCGAGTGGTTCGAGGTCGACTGGCACCGCGCGATCGTCGACAAGTGGCGCGCGGCCGGGGTGAAGATGGCCGACGAACGCGACACCGGGATCGAACCGACGCTGGCCGGGTTGACCGTCGTCGTCACGGGCTCACTGGCCGGGTTCTCACGGGACGAGGCCAAGGAGGCCATCCTCTCCCGCGGCGGCAAGGCGGCCGGGTCGGTGTCGAAGAAGACGTCCTACGTCGTGGCCGGTGACGCGCCGGGGTCCAAGTACGACAAGGCCGTCGAATTGGGCGTGCCGATCCTCGATGAGGACGGGTTCCGGAAACTGCTCGCCGAGGGCCCGTGATGCCCGGATGGTGGGTCTGGCCGGTTGCGGCAGTGCTCTACGTGGGTTTCCTTCTCTTCTACAACAATTGGCGCGGCAAGCTCACGCCGGAGGAGATCGACACCATGCTGGCGCAGGCCGGGGCGCAGGGCGCCGACGACGTCAACGATCTGGCGATCGTGCGCAAGTTCCTGGAAGAGGACGACGGGCGCGAGTTCGTCATGGTCAACCTGGTCCGGGTGCCCGACACCATGGTCACCGATCCGGACACCGGACAGCTCGTGCCGGCTCAGGACATGATGGAGGCCTATTCGAAGGCCTTCATACCGAGGCTGATCAAGCACGGCGGACATCCGGCACTCGCGGCACGCAAGGTCGGGGGATACCTCGACTCCTGGATGGTGGGTGCCGATCCGGGTTGGAGCATCGTGGGATTCATGCGTTACCGATCGCGGCGCGACATGCTCGAGATGGTGCTCGATCCCACCTTCAAGGACGCGCACAAGTTCAAATTTCTCGGTGTCGCCGAGACGTTCTCGTTCCCGACCCAGCCCTTCCTCCGCGTCTACGTCAGCCCGCGGGTGACGGTGTTCCTCGTGCTCGCCCTGGCGGCAGCGCTCACCCAGTTGGGGATCGTCTCCGCGCATAATTGACAAAGTGTCATTTACTGGCGCACGCTTGGTCCCGTGACGACGACGGCGGATGCGACGACGGTGACGTCGGCGCCCACGAAAAGGGCCCGCACGCGTGATGCTCTGCTGGTGGCACTCCAGGAGTTGTTGCTCGATCCGACCGTCGCTGCAGTCTCGGTGCCGCAGGTCGTCGCCCGGTGCGGAGTCTCACAGGGGACCTTCTACAACTACTTCGACTCGCTGTCCGAGGCACTGGACGCCGTGGGCGCACTGATCCTCGGCGAGCACGCCCGGGTGCTGGAGTCGGTCACGGCCGGCGCGGCCGACGACGCCGAGGTGGTTGCGCGCTCGGCCAAGCAGACGCTGATGCTGCTCGCGCACCGGCCCGACGTCGGGCATCTGCTGTTCGACTCCGGCCTACCGGCCGATCGATTCGGCGGTGGCGTGCGCGCACACCTGCACGGCGACCTTCAACGGGGCCTCGACTCCGGCGTGTTCGCGGTGGCTGATTTCCAGGTGGCCTGCACCGTCTGCGCCGGGGTGATCCTGGGTGCCTGCCTCGACCTCTACCGAGGCCGCCTCGCGGTCGACGCCGTCCCCGATGTTGTGGAGCATCTGCTTCGGGTGCTGGGAGTCGCCAAGGGCAAGGCGCAGCGGTTGTCCAGTGCGCCAATGGAATTCATGCCGTGGCGTCCGCTGCCGCTGTCCGTGATCGAGGAGTGCTGACGATGGCCCAGTCGACGGTGTCACCCGGAAGCGCCTTCGGTCCCGACGACGCGGGGTACGACGCCGCCCGACGGGGTGCGCTGTGGCGGACGAACGTGCCCGATCGCTTTCCGGCCCGCATTGTGCAGGCCAACTCCATCGAGGACGTTGTGGCCGCGGTACGGGCTGCAAAGGCCGCGGGGCAGCGTGTGAGTGTGCGCTCCGGCGGGCGCAGCTTTTCGGCCAACCACGTGCGGGACGGTGTTGTGCTGATCGACGTTTCGCGCCTGCAGGCGTTTTCGGTCGACACGGCGTCGATGACCGCCATCGCCGAACCAGGGATCGGCGGCAGCGTGCTGATCGAGGAGCTGATGAAACAGGGCCTGTTCTTCCCGGTGGGCCACTGCCGCGGAGTGTGCATCGGCGGTTACCTTCTCCAGGGCGGCTTCGGCTGGAACGGCCGGGTTTTCGGAATGGCGTGTTCCAACGTGCTTGCCATCGACTACGTCGATGCCGACGGTGAACTCCGCCATGCCAGCGAAACCGAGAACGCCGATATGCTCTGGGCAGCAAGGGGTTCGGGACCGGACTTCTTCGGTGTTGTGGTGCGATTCCATCTGCGGGTGCACCCGAAGCCGGGATTCATCGGGACCGCTCTCATCCAGTATCCGGTCGAACGCCTCGAGGACGTGGTCCGCTGGATGGACCGGATCGGCCCGGAGGTTCCGCCGGAAGTCGAACTGCAGTTCGCGATCTCGCGGAGTCCGTCCTTCCCGCCGCCGTTGCGGGCAACCACGGCCAAGTCGCCGGTACGCATCGAGTTGGCGGTGCCCGTCATGGCCGGATCCCGTTCGGCCGCCAAGGCGGCCACCGCCTTCCTGCTGAGTCGTCCCAGGGGTGCGCGAGTGCGCCTGCCGCTGCTGCCCGCGCCGCTGAGGCTCCTCTATTCGGGCGTGATGCAGCACTATCCGGAAGCCAACTGGGAGACCGACAACCTCTGGACGCATGCCGGCGCCGACGAACTCCTGCCGCACATCCAGCGCATCGCCGCCACCATGCCGGCACCTCCCGCGCATTTTCTGTGGCTGAATTGGGCCGTGCACTGGCGCTCGCCAGGCCCGCCGGCGAACCTCCCCGACATGGCGTACACGGTCGAGGACCGAACGTATCTGGCGTTCTACGCCGGATGGTTCGACGGCGCCGACAGCGAGGTGACCACCCGGTGGGCGCACGACAACGCCGCAGCGATGGAGTCGCTGTCGACCGGAGTGCAGTTCGCCGATGATCCCGGACGCCCCTCGCGCGGCATCTCCGAGGCTGCCCGGTCCCGCCTGGAGGCGCTGCGGGCCGTGCACGATCCTGAAGGCCGCTTCCAGCGCTGGATAGGCGCGGCATGAAACTGCCTGCGCCCAAGCCGGTTCCGGGCCGTCGGCTCGGCTGGTCGGATCACGAACTGGCCACACTGCCCTATGCGCGGTTCTGGAATCCCGTCATGGCTGACATCTCGGCGGACGCACACCGCGCGCTGGCCAACAGCCCGATGGCCGAGGAGCTGTTCCCCCCGATGGCGAAGGCCATCGGATCCATCACAGAAGCCGAGGTCCAGAACGGCTTCACCGTCACCTCCGATGGCGCGATCCACGTCAACCTCGTCACCGAAATGCCGCAGGTGACACCGGCGATGATCGACTGGTGGTTCGGGTGGCACAGCGACAGCCCGGAGCGGTACAAACTCTGGCATCCGCGGGCCCACGTCCACGCGCAATGGGCCACCCGGCCGCAGCCGGGGAATGCCACCCGGGCCCGTTATGTCGGTTACACACGGGCCCGTTATGTCGGTTACACCTCCGAAGTCGACGAATACCTGGGCAGCGCGATGATTCGTGGGGCCATCCAGTTCCGTCGGCCCGAAGAGTTCGGACTGGTCGACCCGGCCGTGGCCGACGGTGTGGACGCCACCGCTGTGTGCGCCCGGGTCGGACTGGTGGACCTGCCCGTCGACGTCGGCTACCTCGCCCACCACGTCACGGCCGTTCCCGGCGGCAGCATCATGCGGTCACGCTTCTGGATGGGCGGACCCAACATCGCGGCGCGGTCGGCGGCACTGCGGGCCGCGGTACCGGTGGCCAGACGTGTCGTCGGGTTGACGGAACTCGATGCCCGGGCGCTACTGGTGCATTGCTCGCAGGAGATGACGCATCTGGCCACCTTCCTGCCTGCCCTGTACGAGCAGGAATCGGCGACCTGAGCGGCCGCCGCCCCGCCTAACCGATGATTTTTGCGACGATTTCGGCCAGGTAGCCCAAGCGGGCCACCTCCGACGGCCGGAACAGCGGGCCGCCGGGTCGGCCGAGGACCACCGCAGTGTGCGGATCGCCCAGTGGTGCGGCCGCCAGTGCGGTGTCGAGGTCCTGCCAGACCTGGGGAACCCAGTCGCCCGTCCCGTCCAGCGCTGCGGCCTGCTCGATCGGTATCCACGGCACCGAGCCCACCATGGTCTCCGGGGCGGCCCTGCCGCCGACCACCCGCTGTAAGCCCGAATCGTCAAGTTGGACAACGCTGCACCAGCCGACCCGCAACACCCGCGGTGCATCGTCGACGAGCGTCTGCAGCTTGTTGGCCCGCCCCTGTGCCGCGGCGACCTGATCGAGTAGTTCCAGCTCGCGGTGTGCCTCAAGCAGGCCGGTGTAAGGCCGCAGGGAGTCGACGCGAACCCCTCTGATCGCCTCGGTCGCGGTGATCAGTGAGTCCGGCATGGCTCCGGCCGGCAGGTCGACGACGATGTCGTCGATCGCGTATCCGGAGCCTCGTTCCACGACGTCCAGGGAGAGAATGTCCGCACCTGCGGTGCCCAGCGCGATGGCCAGCGACCCGAGACTGCCGGGGCGATCTTCGAGTTGGACGCGCAGGAGGTAGGACGACACAGGGTTACTTTTCCACAACCGTGGTTACGCTTCGAGTTGGGCGATCGGCGCGCGCGAACGATACGGCGTGGCGCGAGGTTGGCCGGCTCCGCTGGATTACGCCGACCTACGACACAGACATGCGCCCTCTGCCGGGTCGTGGCGCAACGAAGTCCCAGGCCTCAGCAGGGAACAGCACGTTGACGGGGAACCTCAGTTCGACCAGCATCGGTGCCAGGTGAGCGGGGCCGTCGTGTGATGTGGCACCTAACGTCATCGTGACATTGATGGATTCGAGATCCTCGTCCGGTGCGATGGTCAGATCGGTCAGGACGAGTGGACTGGCGGTGGCCGAGGCGGGATGTATCGCCTCCGGGTCGAGCCAGTTCGGCACGGTCGCGTTCATCACGTAGTACTCGGAGGCCGCCGACACCTGGACGACGCTGTCGTCCCGGGACTGCCCGCTCAGGGTTGCTTTTGTCAGTAGTTCGGAAATCGCCAGGAACAGGTTCACCAGCCCGGCGGCCGCGACAATCGCGACGGCCATCGTGGCCCCGGTCGTGAGGAAGACGGCGAAGCCGATGAGGTTCTTGCCCCAGATTCCGAAGCCCCCTCCGGCCCCGATTGCCATGCCGACAGCGATCTGGAGAAGCGGCTCTGTGCGCACTTGTTCCACCACGACACCGAGGATTTCGGATACGGACAGGCCGACCTTCCCGAGGAGAATGTCCTCAGCGATAGTGCTCGCCAGATCCCACGCGACTTGCCGCTTCAGCAGATACAGGGATGCTTCCATGCCTATCCGTCCGGCAAGGGCGTTCACGACTTTGTTGTTGATCCCGTTGTCGCGCAGCACTTCATCGATCAGAACGGCCACCGCGGAACTGATTCCCTGCCGCGCCCCCGGGCTGCCCAGGATCACCGCGACTGTTGTGGGAATGACTGCGTTCACGGCGGCTTGGAAGTTCGGGTCGCTCTGCAGCGAGGCGATGGCGTTCGACAGTGCGGTGGACGTGTCGGTGCCCGACAGTACCTCGTCCACCGCCAGGTTCAGTGCGCCGATGAGGGCGGTATTGAAACCGGGGTAGCTCAGGAAGTTGGTTACGGTGACGCCGAGTGATTCGGCGACCGCCTGGGTGACGCTCGGATCGGTCAGCAGCGCTGTCATGAAGCCGGAATACGGCGGACCCACCAGCTCGGCGACCAACGGCGCCAACGCCGGGTTGCCGAGGATCTCGTTCGCCACGGTGGTGACGATCACACCGAGTCCCGTCTGGAAGGTGGGATTGTCCAGAACTTGGGTTCCGATGAGGTTGAGCGCCTCGGAGATGGTCGCACCGACCGCCGCCAGTACGACCGGATCGGATGTCAGGGAGGTCGTCGCCTGCTGTAGGGCCGCGTTGATCTCCTCGCCGGCGACGACCGAAGAGGCGAACTGTCCTGCGACGGCTCCGACTGCGTCGGCAAAGCCGGGCTGGCTCAGCAGCGTCGGTATCACCATCCCGGCCACCGCGGCCACCCCGCCGGTGAACGCCGGGATGGACAGCAGAGAGGTGACGGTGTAGCCGACCGCGACCCCAATCGACTGGACGAGTTCGGGCGGGAACGACGACAACGCATCCATGACGAACTGTGCTGCGAATTCGGCGGCGTAGATCCGGACTTCGGGATTGGCCAAAAGGACGTTGACGAGGCCGGTGATCTGGTCGCCGAGGGCGTTCCACAGGGTGGTGTCGGCGAGGAGGCCGGTGACGGTGGTGGTGGTGACGGTGCCGATGCCGTCTTGAACTGCGGTGCTGGCGCGCAGGGTGCTGATGAGGGTGTCGATGACGGTGGTGGTGTCTTGTCCGGCGACCAGGGATGAGGCGGCGACGCCGACGGCGTCGCCGATGACGGTGGCCAGGCCGGGTTGGGCGAACAGGTCGGGCAGTAGTCCGCCGATCAGGGGTGCCACGCTGGCGACGACGCCGGGGGTGGCGAGCAGGTTTGAGACGGCGGTGCCGACGGCGTTGCCGACGATGGTGGCCAGGGGGGTGTCGCCGAGGAAGCCGGCGACCAGGGTGGAGACGGTGGTGGCGGCGTACTGCTGGATCTCGGTGTTGGTGCCCAGGGTGGTGATCAGGCCGGTGATCTGGTCGCCGAGGGCGTTCCACAGGACCCAATCGCCCAGGACGCCGGCAACAGCGTCGCCCGCGAACGCGCCGATCCCATTCTGGACCGCGGTGCTGGCGCGCAGCGTCGCGATAAGGGTGTCGATGACGGTGGTGGTGTCCTGCCCGGCCACAAATGACGAGGCCGCGGTGCCGACCGCACCCGAGATCGCCGCCGCGAATCCCGGTTGGCCCAGCAGATTCGGCAGCGCGTCGCCTACCAGCGAGCCCACGCTGGCGACGACGCCGGGGGTGGCGAGCAGGTTTGAGACGGCGGTGCCGACGGCGTTGCCGACGAAGGTGGCCAGGGGGGTGTCGCCGAGGAAGCCGGCGACCAGGGTGGAGACGGTGGTGGCGGCGTACTGCTGGATCTCGGCGTTGGTGCCCAGGGTGGTGATCAAACTCGAAATGCCGAACCC
>CAIOYU010000288.1 GCA_903862565.1 uncultured Actinomycetes bacterium
CGCCTGGAACACGACCTACAACTCGAGTCTCACCAGCGGACTGTATTTCGGCGGTCCCCAGGCGATCGCGGAGTACGGCGGGCTCGTTCCGCTGTACACGCCCAGCCCCTGGGAGAACGGCAGCTCGGTGTCGCACCTGAACGACAATTCGTTCTACGGCAGCAACGACAAGCTGATGAACGCCCGGGTCAGCATGGGCGCGGGACTCCGCACACTGAGCACGCTGGAACTGGCGATGCTGCGAGATCTCGGCTACACCGTCAACAACCAGCCGGTGTACGCGGTGCTGTTCCTCGGTCTGGGCCTACTGCGCCGCCGGCCGACTCGTCGTTAACGGCCCCTGATCTGCTCGATCAGGTTGTAGTTCACCGGATCGTCGGGCAGGACCCCCGCGAAACCTTCCAGGAAGATGATCGCGATGACGTTCGCGGCCACAACCCCGATGAAGAGCCAGATGATGGCCGTCGACAGCTTCCACATGGCGCTGCCGGGTGTCGGCGCAACGGGAATGCCCTTGGGCACCAGCGTCAGCGCTGCCCCGACGTAGATCATCACGATGGCGAAGGTGATGAACGCCCAGGTGTAGAGGTGCAGGCGCAAGAACGGCTCGCCGTAGCCAGGGTCGTCGGGCAGAATATGCAGTTCGATCTGACGAACGGACACCGACGCGCCGGCCAGCACCGCGAGGAGGCCCAAGCCGAGGCCCTGCGCATACCGGGCGGTCGTCAGCGTTCCCCGGCGGGCCTGCATAATGATGAACATGGCCGCCAGCGTGGACAGGATCATCCCGTAGCGCTGGAGCATGCACAGCGGGCAGGGGAACTCACCCATCGCGAACTGGATGAAAAACGCGCTCAGCATCACCACCGTGTAGGCCAGCATCCAGGCGTGCAAGCCCCAGTAGGTGAGGAAGCCCCACAGGCCGTTGCGCGACTCCGACTCCTCGATCACCGTCTCCCCGATCAGAACCTCGGCCATCAGAAGCTCAGATCCAGGTGAGAAGTAACGTGGTAATTGAACAACCCGAATATCGCGACTAGGCCAACGAACCACAGGGCGATGATGAGTCCGCGCCGGGCGCCCCGCCAGATCAACATGGCGATCACCAGTAGCAGGACCATGATGAGAATGTCCACCCGCGCACAGTAAATCCTCGACGGCGTTCGCGTCCCCGGTTTGACGTAGGGTCTGCTGCTGGCCCTAAGCTATGCAACGGCAAGCCCGCAAATTTGGCTCAGTTCCGAGTTGGCGGCGCGTACTTGAACCCGACCGACCAGGCACGAGGATATGAACACCATCTCTAACGAGGCAATGCCGAGATTCAACCGCGTCCGCAACGGATACGACCCCTCTCACGTCGACGAGTACGTGCACGAACTCGCGCTGGTTCAGCAAGCTATGCAGCAGGAGGTCGACACCCTGCGCTCTCAGCTCAACGACTCGTCGGCGCAGGTCGCACACCTCCGTCAGGAGACGGCGGCTCTGGCCGACACCTCTCACACGCCGCAGGCGATGACCGACCGCATCGCGAAGATGCTCCGCGTCGCGGTCGACGAGGTTTCGGAGATGCAGTTCGAGGCACGCCTCGAAGCGGAGTCGATGATTGCGTCGGCGCAGGCCGAGACCGAGTCGGCGCAGGCGAAGAGCCGGCAGCTGCTCGCCGAGCTGGCCGCCCGCCAGCGCGCGATGGAGACCGAGTACGCCGAGGTGATGAA
>CAIOYU010000289.1 GCA_903862565.1 uncultured Actinomycetes bacterium
GGTTCCGCCGGTGCCTGTTGTGGTTCCGCCTGTTCCGGCGGTGGTTCCGCCGGTGCCTGTTGTGGTTCCGCCTGTTCCGGCGGTGGTTCCGCCGGTGCCTGTTGTGGTTCCGCCTGTTCCGGCGGTGGTTCCGCCGGTCCCGGTGGGTGCCGCAGCGCTGGGTGTGCCGGTACCGGTGGGTGCTGGGCCGCTCGGAGCCCCGCTTCCGGTGGGTCTTCCAATCATCGACATGAGCGGACTCGGCGGCAAGGGTGTGCCGACCGGCCCGCCCCCGGCGGGTGGGCCTCTGCCCGGTCAGCCGATTCCGCCGGGCCCCACGGGCTGATGACTCTGATGCGGGCAATCGCGCGGTGCGCTCTCGCGATCGTCGGTATCGCTGCGAGCGTGTTCGTGGCGCCCGGTGTGAGTCTGGCGGCCGCGAACCAGTCAGTGGGACTCGCCATCGAGTCGATTCAGCCCACGCCGGGGCAGGTGGTGGGTGTGGCCCACCCCATCGTGGTGACGTTCGCATCTCCGGTACACAACCGGCTCGCCGCCGAACGTGCCCTCGACATCGAATCGGCCCCGGCGATGACCGGTAAGTTCGAATGGCTCGCTAACGACGTCGTCCACTGGGTTCCCGACCAGTTCTGGCCGGCGCACAGCACCGTGGCACTGTCCGTGGGAGGCCGGCCGACGAATGTCGTGACGGGGCCCAAAGTCGTCGGCGTCGCCAGCATCTCCGATCACACCTTCACCGTGACCATCGACGGTGTCCAAGCGGGACCGCCGACCGCACTGCCCGCACCGCACCACCGACCCAACTGGGGGCAAGAGGGTGTGTTCCCGGCATCGATGGGAAGGCCGCAATATCCGACGCCGGTGGGCGTTTACACCGTCCTGGCCAAGGAACGTGACGTGACCATGGATTCCAGCACTGTCGGCATACCTGTCAACAGCCCCGACGGCTACCACATGACGGTGGAGCACGCGATCCGCTTCACTCGCCGCGGCCTCTTCGTGCACGGCGCTCCGTGGGCGGTCAACTCACTCGGGACTGCCAATGTCAGCCACGGCTGCATCAGCCTGAGTCCCGAGGACGCGGAGTGGTATTTCAACACCGTCAACGTCGGTGATCCGATTATTGTGCGGGAGAACAGCCTCGAAGTTCCCTCGGCGCCGGTGATGGGACGTGCCTACTAGCGCTGGGCTCACCGCACAGGTGTCTCACCGCACAGACTTGACCACCTGGGCGAAGCTGAATTGCCAGCGCTGCACCGGGTGGAAGCCGAACCGACTCGGCACCTGATAGGCCATCGTGCGTGCCAGCCGCGGCCCGGGTGCCAGATTCGGGCCGCGTTCCTGGTCGGGCCGGGTGGGGTCGCGTTCGGTGACGGTCCACAACGTGGGGCATCCGGGCAACTTATCGGCCCACGCCCACACCGCGATATGGTTGTCCCACAGACGGTTTCGCTGGATCGCTGTCAGCCCACGACCGTAGTCGCGCAGTTTCTGGTAGACGGCGGGTCGGGCGGCGGTCAGCGGTCGGATGGGGCCGGGCTTCCAC
>CAIOYU010000290.1 GCA_903862565.1 uncultured Actinomycetes bacterium
CGTCGCCCTGCTCGGCGGGGATGGCGGCCGCTACGTCCGCGCCCCGCGTGTGTGGCTCACCCGGATTGCTGTCGCCGACCTGATCGCCGAGGCCGCCTGATGGCCACCACGGCAACCCGCGACTACGCCGCGGTGTGGATCTCCCGCACCGCCGCCGCGCTCGTCGGACGCACCATCACCGCGGTGCGGTATCTGTCCACCGAGGAAGCCAACGACCTGGGCTGGTATAGCCGGTGCGTGGTCTTGACCCTCGATGACGGCACCCAGCTCTATCCGGCAGCCGATGACGAAGGCAACAACGCCGGGGCACTGTTCACCACACTCGCTGACCTCGACACCATCCCGGTGGTCCCAACATGACCACCGCCCCCGGCGGTGACGACACCCCCGGCCCCAACGAAAGGACACTGACCACGATGGCCACCATCACCACCAGCGCAGAACGCCCCTACGGATATCTCCCCGGCAGCCACTTCCTCGAGGCCACCCTCACCGCCACCGGGACCGTCGCCACGGTCACGATCCGCAGCGGATCGTTCCAGGGCACCCACGAGGAGGTCTACGGCGAGGACGAATACACCCGCCGCGCAACCACTCTCACCGAGGCTATCGAGAAGGTGCGCGACATCGCCCTCGCGGCCCAGCGCGGTGACGACGGCGCTGAAACCCGCGCCCTGATCGAGAAGGCCTGCGGCGAAGCGTTACGCGACGCCGCCGCCGCCGAAACTGCGGTGTCGCGGTGAACGCCACCACGCCCAAGTCGGGGCGCACCCCACGGTTGGCCGTCGCGCTCGCCGAGGACACCCGCACCTGGGTGGAGCGGATGGCCACCTGGACCGACGATCCTCCCGCCGCCACCGTCGCGACGCTACTGAGCGCCATGAGCCACATGCTCACCGACGAACTGCGGCGCATCCCGCTGACCGAAGCCGAAGCCGACGTGCTCGCCTCCATCATCGGCAACGACTTCGAACTCGGAGTTGCCGTCGGCGGGCTGCGGACCTTCGCCCAGGTATCGGAGGCCTTCGATCTGGCCCACCAAACACCCGGGGCCATATCGTCCTATGCCCACCAATTCGGCATCGACGAAAACGACCTCCTGACCAAACTGCGGCGCCTGGGACCCTCCGCGGACCTCGCACTACGGATCGCTCTCGCCCAATCCTGGGACTACCAGGGAACCGACACCACAGAGGCCAGCGACGGCCCCCTCGACCCTGCCGAGGCCTACCGCCTCGCCGGCCTGACCATCATCGACACCCCGGAGGTACCAGCACCATGATGACAATCCGCCCCATTTCCCCCGCCGAGTGGAACGCCCGGTTCGCCCCGCCAGAGCAGCGCAGCCCCGCCGAACGGGTCCGCGCCGCGGCCCCCCACGGGCTCACCGTGACCTTCCAGGTCCACGGCGGCCGGATCTACGACGCCGCCGTCAAAGATGCCTGGACCGATGAAACCGGCGTCGCGTGGCCCGAAGTCACCCCCGGCGCGATCACCGCACTCGTCAAAATCCTCACCGACATCACCAGCGGCGCCACCGACACGGGCGCGCACTGATGTCCGATACCCGCTGGCTGACCCCGCTGATCGACCACGCCCAAATCGCCACCACCGTGGCCGGCGCACCCGCTGGCGCTGCGGTCGTCCTCGTCCGTTGCGGGGACGGCTGGCAGGCTCCTTTGATCTGGCGGGCAGCGACGGTCACCCCGGCCAACCTGGGGGACCACGACGGCGAAGCCACTGACATCGCCACGACCATCACCGGCCCCTACATCTCGCCGGTCATCGTCCTGCGCGACCCGACCGGCCACCACCGCCCCGGCTGTGACACCCAAAGCCACTGGACCGGGGACACCACTCACCTCGACCGCCATATCGACTGCCAACACCGCCTCGCATCCCTGCTGCTCCACCCAGGCCGCCGGCCGCGTTAACGCCCACGCCCCCACCTGTCGGGGTCGAGGGGAAGAATCCACTGCGAGTCCGGAGGTCACGCCCGTGAACGAGCAACCACGCA
>CAIOYU010000291.1 GCA_903862565.1 uncultured Actinomycetes bacterium
ACCGCCACCCCCACCGCGTGGCGGGCGGACTCCGCGGCGATATCGGGGCTCAGCCCGGCATGGGAGGCGAAACCCCAGGTGCCGTCGACGATCACCCGCACCGCCAGACCGATGTCCCGCTCCAGCACCGCCGACTCCAACTCTCCGTCGCGCAGTTGCACGATCTCGGTGGTGATGGCGTGGACCCGCAGATCTGCGTAGCTGGCACCGGCGGCTCTGGCCGCCGAGAGCGCGGCATCGGCCAGGCGGTTGAGGGGAAGTGCCAGGAAATCGTCGTCGACGCCACGGTGGCCGGGCAGGTCTGTCACTGTTCCACCGTAGCCGGGGCCAAGTCTGGATACGGTGGAGGCGAGCCGATGAACGCACCAGACCGTAAGTTCCGTCTCCGCCCACTGACGTGGGTGGGGGTGGCGGTCGCCGCCGTCGGCGCGGCCCCACTGCTGGCGGTCATCGTCGCGGCCAAGGTCGGCTGGCTTGACGATCCGAACCCTAACCCCGTCGGCCTGGGGATACTTGCTGCCGTCACCTTCTGGCCGGGCCTGGCACTGACCGGGGCCGGCGTGGCGTGGTCGGTGGTCGACGCCGTGCGTGGCCGTTCATGACACCAGCGACACGGCGGCGCCCCTCCCTGCTGCCCTACGGACTGCTGGCACCCAGCCTGTTCGGGGTGGTCTGCTTCCTGCTGCTGCCGATGCTGGTGGTGGTCTGGCTGAGCCTGCATCGGTGGGATCTGCTCGGCCCGATCCGGTATGTGGGGCTGGATAATTGGCGTTCGGTGCTGACCGACCCGGCGTTCGGCAACTCGCTGCTGGTGACGTGCGCGTTCATTGCAATCGTGGTACCGGCACAAATCGTGCTGGGGTTGGCGGCGGCGGCGATGCTCGCCCGGGGACTGCCCGGCACGGGCCTGTTCCGCGCCCTGTACGTCGTCCCGTGGATCTGCTCGCCACTGGCCGTGGCGGTGCTGTGGCGCTGGATCCTGGCCCCGACCGACGGGGCGGTGAGCACTGTGCTGGGACACCGGATCGAATGGCTGACCGACCCCGGCCTGGCACTGCCGGTGGTGGCGGCGGTGACGGTGTGGACCAACGTCGGCTACGTGGCACTGTTCTTCCTGGCCGGCATTCTGGCCATTCCGCCGCAGATCCACGCCGCGGCCCGCACCGATGGGGCGACGGCCTGGCAGGGGTTCTGGCGGATCACCCTGCCGATGCTGCGGCCCACGTTCTTCTTCGTTTCGGTGACCGGAATAGTCAGTGCAGCACAGGTTTTCGACACGGTGTACGCGCTGACCGGCGGTGGTCCCGCCGGTCGAACCGACTTGGTGGCCCAGCGGATCTACGCCGAGGCGTTCGGCGCGGCGGCCATCGGACGGGCCGCCGTGATGGCCCTGGTGCTGTTCGTGATCCTGGTCGGGGTGACGGTGCTGCAGCGGGTGTATTTCCGCAAGCGGCTCAGCTACGACCTGACCTAAGTGTCAGGATATTGTTCCATTTCCGCCGATGTCACGATATTGTGACAGGCATGGTCGAGGTCGTGCAGGACGCAGCAGCCCAGGTGGACGTGGTGCGCGAGCACCTGGAGAAGATCGGCGCCGCGTTGCGTGACGCCCGCCTCGAGGCGGGCCTGACACAGGGCGAAGTCGGTCAACTGGCCGGGGTTTCGCGGCAGTTGGTCAGCCGGATAGAGCAGGGCTACAACGGGGAGATCAGCGCTTACGTGTCCGTCGCGGCCGCGTTGGAGCGCCGTGTCAGCGTGGTCGAGGGAACCACCCTGACCGACGCGCAGCGTGCAGCCCTCGGTCGCATCAACTCGTCCCGGCTGTTCTGACCGTTGGCCGGCACGGGGCGCAACGCCCTGATCTACCTGGGGTTGCTGATGGGCGCCGCGGTGACGGTGGCCCCGTTCGCCCTCGGACTGCTGACGTCGTTCACCTCAGCCCAGCAGTTCGCGACCGGGACGCCGCTGTCACTGCCGAGTCCGGCGACGTTCGACAACTACATCGCCCTCGGTGACGCCGGGTTCGGCCGGGCCATTGCGGTCACGGCGTTGATGACGGCGGTGATCACCCTGGGCCAGTTGACGTTCTCGGTGCTGGCCGCCTACGCGTTCGCCCGCCTGGAGTTCCCCGGCCGCGATGGGCTGTTCTGGTTGTATGTGGCGACTCTGATGGTGCCCGGGACGGTGACGGTGGTCCCGCTGTATCTGATGATGGCTGAGCTGGGCTTGCGGAACACGTTCTGGGCGTTGGTCATCCCGTTCGTGTTCGGCTCGCCGTATGCGATCTTCCTGCTGCGCGAGTACTTTCGGGCCATCCCCAAGGACCTGCTCAACGCCGCCCGGATCGACGGCGCCAACACCCTGGACGTGATCGTGCACGTGGTGCTTCCGGCCAGCAAGCCGATCCTGGCGACCCTGGCGTTGATCACGGTTGTCTCCCAATGGAACAGCTTCATGTGGCCGCTGGTGATCACCAGCGGCGGCCGGTGGCGGGTGCTGACGGTGGCCACGGCCGGCCTGCAGTCGCAGTACAACGCCCAGTGGACGCTGGTGATGGCCGCCACCACGGTCGCGATCGTCCCACTGGTGCTGCTGTTCATCGCCTTCCAGCGCCACATCGTGCGCTCGATCGTCGTGACGGGGCTGAAATGATCTCCCGATCGGTGCGACCGAGGCTCTCCACCGTCGTGCTGGCCGGCCTGGTGGCCGTCGCGATGGTGCTGGCCGGTCTGGCGGCACTGCTGGGCCGCAATACCGGTCCGGCCGGCCGGACCGTGGTCACCGTGCGACTGTGGGACGACCAGGTGGCCGCCGCCTACCGGGAATCGTTCGCCGCCTTCACCCGTGAGCATCCCGACATCGAGGTGCGCACCAACGTCGTCTCCTACGCCAGTTACTTCGACACCCTGCGCACCGACGTCGCCGGCGGCGGCGCCGACGACATCTTCTGGATCAACAACTCCCACTTCGCCGAATACGCCGACAACGCACGCCTGATGGAGATCGCGCCGTCGGCCGACTGGGAACCGTCGGTGGTCGGGCAGTTCACCCGAAACGATGCCCTGTGGGGTGTGCCGCAATTGACCGACGCCGGGATCGCGCTGTACTACAACGCCGATCTGCTGGCAGCTGCCGGCGTTGACCCGGGAGCCCTCGGCGAGGCCCGCTGGGATCCCGACCCTGCCACGGACACCCTGCGGCCGCTGCTGGCCCGACTGACCGTCGACGCCGCCGGAAAGACAGCCGATACAACGGGATTCGACCCGCGCAAGGTTCGGCAGTGGGCCTATAACGCCGCCAATGATCTGCAGGGCATCAACCTCAACTACATCGGCTCGGCGGGCGGAGTGTTCGCCGACGGCGACCGGTTCGCCTTCGACAACCCCTCGGCGGCAACGGGTTTGGGATACGTCGTCGACCTCATCAACGCCGCGCACGTCGCTCCCCCGGCCTCGGACACCAACGACAACGGTGACTTCTCCCGCAATCAGTTCCTGGCCGGGCGGATGGCGGTGTTCCAGTCCGGCACCTACAACCTGGCCCAGATCGCCGAACAGGCCCGTTTCGGCTGGGGTGTGGCGATGCTTCCCACCGGTCCGGCCGGTCGGGTCAGCGTGACCAATGGCGTTGTCGCGGCGGGCAATGCGGCCACCGCACACCCCGAGGCCACGCGCACGGTGCTGGACTGGCTGGGCAGCACCGCAGGCAACGAATACCTGGGCCGGCGCGGCGCCGCGATACCCGCCGTGCGCCCGGCCCAGCAGGTCTACTTCGATTTCTGGTCGGCCCGCAAGGTCGACGTGACGCCGTTCTTCCGCGTGCTCGACGGCCCGCGGATACCCGCCCCGGGCGGAGCCGGTTTCGCGGCGGGGTATCAGGCGATCAAGCCCCTCTTCGACGAGATGTTCCTGGGCCGGCGCCCGGTCGCCGAGACACAGGCGGCCGCGCAACGGGCCGCCAACACCGCCGCATCACGCTAGGCGGGATCAGCTGAATCGCTTTTCCAGCACGATCGCCAGCGCACACACCGCGGCGACGATCGCGAGCACCACCCAGTCCTTGGCCCGCGGCCGCGACTTCACCGCGGAGAACTGACCGGTGCCGCCTCGGGCGGTGATGGCGTCGCCCATCTCGTCGGCCCTGCGCAGCGCCACGGTGAGTCCGGCGGTCACCAGGTCGACCATTTCGGCCACCCAGCGCCGGCGCTGGCGAGTGCCGTCGGGCATGACCGGCCGCGGGCGCAGTCGCCGCGCGGCGTAGAGCAGCCGGAACTCGTCGATCAGCATCGGGAAGGCACGCAGGGACAGCGCCAGCGCGACGGCCCAGTCGTCGACCGGGATGCGCAAGGGCCGCAGCGGCCGGCCCAGGGTGGCCACCGCCGGGGCGACGTC
>CAIOYU010000292.1 GCA_903862565.1 uncultured Actinomycetes bacterium
CGGGGGAGCTGCCCTGATCGCTTTTTGAGGCCACTGCGACGGTGGTGTAGTTTCGACACACCTGGGGCTATGGCGCAGCTGGTAGCGCACCACACTGGCAGTGTGGGGGTCAGGGGTTCGAGTCCCCTTAGCTCCACCAGGCAAAACCCGAGATCACATGGTCTCGGGTTTTTTGCTGGGTACAGCGGGTATGACGCCGGTTGTCCTAACTTTGTCCTATCGCTCGGGAGAACTGACTGTGTAGTGCTGGCCGAGACCTATTCGGAGCCGGTGTGCAGTTCCTGAACCCGCCCACCCAACTCCGCCAGGGTCTCCTCGGGTGCCACGCCGGTCTCCTCGGCGCGTACCTGCATGAGCATGGTGGCCAGTGCGGTCATGCCGGCGACCAAGCTGAGCATCTGGCTGCGGTCGGTGGGCGCCCCTGCGAGGTAGTCCATCGTCACCGGCCCGGCCATACGACTGTCGGCGTGCGTCGCGGTCAGCAGGCCCAGGGCCGAAGTCAGAATCTCGTCGGAGGCACTCATGGTCGAAGTGTCACCCAGACCCGTCAGGGCCGCCAGTCAGTCGCCGCCCCGCCGACCGCGCACGATCATGGTCTTACAGATCGCCGGGAATCCCTACTGGGGAGCCAACGATTCGCGACCGGCCTCACACCGAGACGCTCAAGTCATTGGGACGTACGGGGTCGCGATGCTTGCGTATTCTTCGAAGGCGGCGTAGACGGTGCCGTCGACGGCATACACCCCCTTCATGGTGTTGTTGAAGTTGGTGTAGTTGGAGAACGAGTTTCCGGCGTTGGTGGAGATGCTCAGGCCGCCGTTGGTGGCGGCGTAGACGGTGTTCCCGACCGCGTACACACCGGCCACGTAGTTGCTGCCCAGCCCGTTGGCGGTGGTTCGGTTCGTGAACGTTGCCCCGCCGTCAGTGGAGACGCCCAGCCCGCCCACAGTGGCCGCGTAGACGGTGTTCCCGATGGCGTACACCCCCTTCACCAAGTTGCTGCCCAGCCCGGTGGTGGAGTTGGTGAAGCCCGCCGCGACATTGGTGGAGATGCTGACACCGCCACTGGTCGCCGCGTAGATGGTGCCACCGTTGACGTACACCCCGTTCACGAAGTTACTGCCCAACCCGGTGGTGTAGTTGACGAAGCTATGGGTGTTTTGACCGATCACAGTGTTGGCAATGCTCAGGCCGCCGTCGGTGGCGGCGTAGACCACCCACGGGCCACCACGCGAGCCGACGACGTACACCCCGTTCACACTGGTGCTGCCCAACCCGGTGGTGGAGTTGGTAAAACCGCCCGAATTCCCGATGCTGAGGCCGTTAGCGGTGGCGGCGAATACCACGTAGTTGTCCCGGGTTTCGCCGTTTAAGGCGTACACCCCGTTCACTGTGGTGCTGCCCAGTCCGTCGTTGGCGTCTTTGAAAATGTATGTATTGCCGCCGTCGGTGGAAATTCCCACACCGACATCGGTGGCCACGTACACGGTCCTGAGCCACGGCGGGCCGGAGCCAGCGAATATCCCCCGTAGTGACCCACGCACTTGGAGCACCGAATTGTACATCCCGCTATTGGTGAAGGCACCGAGCACTGCACCCGGTCCGGTTGCGCCCGTCGGACCGGTAGCCCCGGTCTGTCCCGTCGAGCCAGTGGCCCCGGTCGGACCTGTCAGCCCGGTCGGCCCCGCTGGGCCAGTCGGCCCAGCCGGGCCGGTTGTACCCGTCAGCCCGGTGGGTCCTGCCGGGCCGGTTGCGCCTGTCAGCCCGGTGGGTCCTGCCGGGCCGGTTGCGCCTGTCAGCCCGGTGGGTCCTGCCAGGCCGGTTGCGCCTGTCAGTCCGGTCGGTCCCACATCACCAGTCGCCCCGGTCGCCCCGGTCGGCCCTGCCGGACCCACGTCCCCGGCCGCCCCGGTCGGCCCTGCCGGGCCGGTGGGTCCTGCCGGGCCTGCGGGTCCGGTCGCGCCTACGCCGCCACCTGCGCCACCGGGTCCGCCCGCGCCGGGGGCGGGGCCGTCTCCCGCCGCGCCGCCGGGACCACCTGAACCCCCGGTCCCGATCATGCTCAACATGCCCTGCGGGCCACCTGAACCACCATTGCCGCCCGCCACGCCAATCGTGCCGGTGCCACCGACACCGCCAGACCCGCCGGAACCACTGAACAACCCACCGGAACCACCGTTGCCGCCGAGGCCGCCCGCGACGAGCGCGGCACCACCGTTACCGCCGGTACCGAACCACCCCGCCGATCCGCCATCGCCACCGGCGTAACCACCACCGCCGTTGCCGATCATGCCGCCGTTGCCGCCACGGCACGGGCCGCTGAGGCAGGCACCTTCGTGGGCGGTGTAGGTGTAGCCGTCACCGAGCAGCATGCCGCCGTTGGGATTGTCGGCGGTGCCCGATCCGATGAAGATGCGGATGAAGTCGGCGACCGGGTTGACTGCTACTGCCGCACTCGCAGAGGCCACGGCAGCACCAACCGGCACGGTCCCCGCACCACTACGACCACTGATCGCCGACACCGGCGATACGCCACGCCCGACACCGCTGAGGTCGCGGCGAACCCGATTCGCCACCGCAGCCGACCGGGGGGAATCCGACACCCCCACCGATGCCCCTACCGACGGCACCGGAGCCTGACGGGGCACCCGGCTGGCCGCCGCACGCGATGACCGCCGCGCTACGCCACTGTTCGCGGTCGCCGAGGCATCGCGTCCCACCGACGCGGAACTCGTAGAGTCAGCAGCCGGGCCGTCAGCATGGGCCACCGGCACCCCCCCAGCCATCGCCGCCCACACACCCACACTCAATGCACCCGCAACCAACCAGCCATACGGAGTGCGCTGACGACGACTACGAACTGGCCCCGAATCAATCATGACTGCTTGTTTACAGCATGCGGGCACTTACTCCCCGGGTTTAACCACCCCGACAGATCTATTCATCGCCCCAACAGATTTCGGGGAGGGGGCCAATCCGGGCGGCAGTGGGCCGTAGCTGCGCTGATCATTACGACACCGTCAGCGCCGACCCCGCCGCCAGATCGCCAGCGCCAAACACGCATCAGACATCAGCTGAGCGGCGCACCCGGTTATCGGCGGTGCGGAATATGACTGACCGGGACTAGCGTCGCTCAGGAGGAAGTCCGGAAATGTTTTTAGGAATGTTTTTAGTGAGGTCAGAGTTAGGGGGAACGGACGGCACGCCGTTTACCCAGGTTAGGTTCGCCCCATCCAAGTTCGCGCCGGTGAAGTTCGCCCCGGTCACTGTCGCCCCGGTGAAGTTCGCACCGTTTAGGTTCGCACCCCTGAAGTCCGCACCGGTCAGATCCGCATTGCTGAAGTCCGGAGGGATTTTGGCGATATTGAAGTTCGGAGGCACTTGATTATCGCCATTATTATCGGCATTGAGAGGGCCCATTCCTGGAAAATAACCGTAGCGGAAGGCGAGTTTTCTGCTGGCCGCCGGAAGTGGCCCCGCCGATGTGTTGAATTCGGCGTTGCGGAAGTTGGCGTGGGTGAGGTTCGCACCGGTGAAATCGACCCCGTTGAGGTCTTCGTCGTGGTGTTGAGCTCCGGCAAGGTCCTTGCCGGAGCAGTCCTTCGCCGCTACGCACTCCGCGGTACCGAACATCCCGACATGCTCACCGGTCGGCAACACCAAACGGCGCACCAGGAACAACGCATCGTTGACGGCACCGCCAACCGGACCAGGCAAAGTCGCCGATACCCAATCCCGCGCATCATGGAATGAATGTGCAAGCTGGACCTGGAACTCCGCAGCCTGAGCCTCCATGTCTGCGGCAGTCGGCTTAACCACCGAGGCACGACGGGCCGAAGCCACCACGGATCGGGCCGACACAGCAGAGGAAACAGGACCACTCTGGCGACGTCCAGTAGCCGCGCTTGGACCCCGAGCCGCACGGCCCACAACCGCCGACTTTGAGGAAGCCGACGCTGAGGACGCCGCCGCTGAGGCATCCCCGGCAGCGGCACTATCGGCGTGCGCCACACCCGCCCCGCCCGCCAGAGCCACACCGACGCCCACACCGAGGCCCAGCACACCGGCACCCAGCCATGAGTAAGGGGTGCGTTGACGACGGCCACGGGCCTGACCTGAAGAACTCACGACCTCTGTATACATCAGCCGGTCGCAAAAATGACAGTGACCAGGCTGCCGTCAGTCACCTCGCCGAGCTATTTCCTATCGCTTTGGAGAACACCTCTAAGGCGGCGGTGATCCGGTCGTCGGTGACCCTGCCGTAGACGGCTTGGGTCATCCGTTCGGTGTGACCGTGCCACGCGGCGACGACATCGGCGGCGACACCCGCGGCCCGCATCCGGGAGATGTTGCTGTGCCTCAGCTTCGCCAGGGTGATGGCCGGCAGATCGACGGCCTTGCGTTGGGCGGTGAACTCGCGGCTGTACTCGCGCACCGCCATGGGCAGGCTGTCGGCTCGGCACAGCAGCAGGTCGGTGTCGGCCATGGGTCGGCCCACTGCTAGCCGCTCCCGCAGATGCACCGATCTCATCGCTTTGAGCATGGCCAGTTCCCGCGGCGGCACCGGCAGGTCTCTGGCACTGCGTTCGGTTTTGGTGGCCACGATGGTGTCGTGGCCGTTGATATCGACGCGGGCCTGCCGGATGCGCAGGGTCCCGGTGTCGAGGTCGATGTCGCACCAGCGCAGGCCGCCGACTTCTTCGCGGCGCAGGCCCAGCAGGGTCAGGGCGAAGCAGCCGGCCAGCCGGTGGGCGGCGATGTGATCGAGGAAGGCATTCATCTGTGTCGGGGTCCAGATGTCGCTCGCGTCGGTCGCGGTAACCGCCTTCTGTTCGGGGGAGACCACTACCGCGGAGGCGTCGTAGTTCACCCACCGCATTTTCAGGGCGTGGCACATCACCGATTTCAGGCGGATGATGGCGCGGCGTTTGGTCGCCGGTGCCAGTGCCCTGCCCTCCTTGCCGGTCATGATCGCGGCCCAGTCGGCCAGTGCGGCGGGGGTGAGTTTCTGCACCGGCACCGCGCCGAAGACCCGGCGGGCGTAGGCCAGGCTCTCGCGGTCGGCGCGCACGGTGTTGGGTCCGATGGAGGAGTCGGCCTCGCGCAGTGTGAGCCAGTGGTCAGCCACCTCGTCGAAGGTGCGCGGCGACTTCGACGACCAGCTGGCCGAGGCCCACAACCGGCGTTGCTCGGTCACCCAATCCTGGGCTTGCTTCTTGGTGGCGAAGACCTTGGTCGGTCGCACCTGCATGCCCGTCACCGGATCGGTGCCCAGCGTCGGGCGTGCCCGCCACCCCCTGCCGTCGGGCAGACGCTTGATGGAGCTGTCGGTGCGTTCGCCGCGCTGACGTGAAGCCGTCACTCGACGGCGGTTCCGTTGTTGTTCGACCAGTCTGGGTCGAGGAACCCGCGCTCCTTAGCCACCCTGATCCAGCGGTCCACCGACGGCACAGATGTGGTGAACTTCTGTCTCACGTACTCGCGCGGAGATAAGCCGCACTCATGTGCGAAGTTCAACAATCGACCGCACCGCCGCATTGTGGTCGGGGCGGCGACTGACTGGCGGCCCCGCAAGGTCTGGGTGAGACTTCGGCTGTGAATGCCGACGGCACCCTGAAGCCCACCTGCCTCTCCGCCTGCCATCTGTCGGGGTGATTAAAACCGGGGAGTAAGCGTCGGCATGCTGTATACAAACCGCCATGGCTAACTTGAGGTCGGTTCGTGGTCGTCGTCAGCACGCTCCCTATGGCTGGTTGGTTGCGGGTGCCGTGGGTGTGGGTGTGTGGGCGGCATTGGTTGGCGGTGTTGCGGTGGCCCACGCCGAGGGTCCTGCGGCTGACTCGTCGAGTTCCGCGTCGGTGGGTCGCGATGCCTCGGCGACGGCGAACAGTGGCGTAGCGCGGCGGTCTTCGCGTGCGGCGGCCAGCAGGGTGCCCCGTCAGGCTCCGGTGGCGCAGGTGGGGGCATCGGTGGGGGTGTCGGATTCCCCCCGGTCGGTGGCGGTGGCGAACCGGGTCCGCCGCGACCTCGGTGGTGTC